>JAILBQ010000096.1 GCA_024680815.1 Lachnospiraceae bacterium
AGCTTGCTCACAGGTACTGCTCCGGATGTTGAGCAAAACTGCGAAGCAGGAACCTCCACCAACATGAGGATTTCAGGTGCGAAGCGCCAGTAGAGCTGCTGAAAGCAGCGGGAAATCCGAATGCAGGTGGAGGGGCTGTGACACATGGAGGTTTATATGGCAAAAGCAGCTTTGATTACCGGCGTGACCGGACAGGACGGCTCCTATCTTTCGGAGCTTTTACTGGAAAAGGGCTATGAGGTGCACGGCCTTATTCGCCGTTCCAGTGTGGACAGAAGAGAGAGGATCTCCCATATAGAAGGAAATCCGCATTTTCATCTGCATTACGGAGATCTGACCGATTCCATGAGCATCATGTCCGTCATCGGCAAGGTACGTCCGGATGAGGTATATAACCTGGCGGCCCAGTCCCATGTGCAGGTTTCCTTTGATGTGCCGGAATATACGGCCAACGTCGACGCAGTGGGGGCGGTCAGGCTTCTGGAAGCCATCCGTCACACCAGCCTTGCAAAGACCTGCCGTTTTTACCAGGCTTCAACCTCCGAGCTCTATGGAAAGGTGGAGGCCGTACCCCAGGACGAGAACACTCCTTTTCATCCCTACAGTCCCTACGCGGTGGCCAAGCTCTACGGCTACTGGATCGTAAAGGAATACCGTGAGGCCTACGGAATGTTCGCCTGCACGGGAATCCTTTTTAACCACGAGTCGGAGCGCAGGGGAGAAACCTTTGTCACAAGGAAGATAACCCTGGCGGCGGCCAGAATCAAGGCCGGAAAGCAGGACAAGCTCTATCTGGGGAACCTTTCCAGCAAGAGGGACTGGGGTTATGCGAGAGATTATGTGGAATGCATGTACCTTATGCTGCAAAACGACCATCCCGAAGACTACGTGGTGGCCACCGGCGTTCAGCATACGGTCAGGGAATTCTGCACCCTGGCCTTCAGGGCCGTGGGAATCGAGCTGGAGTTTAAGGGCGAAGGAATAGACGAAAAGGGAATCGACAGGGATAGCGGAAGAGTGCTCATCGAGGTTTCCGAGGACTTTTACAGACCCACCGATGTGGTAAATCTCCTGGGAAATCCCGCCAAGGCAAAGCGGGAGCTGCACTGGAATCCGGAGGCCACCTCCTTTGAGGAGCTGGTATCCATTATGGTGCGCCACGATGTGGAGCAGGTGGAGGCCGAAAGAGCCGGTGAATACGTGAAGCGCAATCTGGAGGAATATCTGGAGAAGGGAGTCATTAAATAAATGGATAAATCTGCCGGAATATTTGTGGCCGGACACCGGGGAATGGTTGGAGCGGCCATAGTGCGGGAGCTGAGGAAGAAAAATTATGTAAACCTTATTCTCAGAACCCACAGTGAACTGGATCTTACGAATCAGGCCCGGGTGGCAGCCTTTTTTAAGGAGGAAAAGCCGGAATACGTCTTTCTGGCCGCGGCCAGGGTTGGCGGAATCGGGGCGAATTCGGAGCGGCCTGCGGATTTCATGTATGAAAACATGATGATAGCCATGAATGTCACCCACGCGGCTTTTGAAAACGATGTGAAGCGGGTGGAGTTTCTGGGCTCCTCCTGCATCTATCCCCGCCTGGCTCCCCAGCCCATAAAGGAGAATGCGCTGCTTACCTCCGAACTGGAGCAGACCAACGAGGCCTACGCCCTTGCAAAGATTTCGGGGCTTCGGTACTGCGAATATTTAAACCGCCAGTACGGGACTGATTATCTTTCCGTCATGCCCTGCAACCTCTACGGACCGGGCGACAATTACGACCCGGAGCGCAGCCATGTGCTGCCCGCCCTTATCCGGCGCTTCCACGAGGCGAAGGAAAGTGGCGCTAAGGAGGTTGTCTGCTGGGGAGACGGCACACCTTTGCGTGAATTTCTGTATGTGGACGATCTGGCTGAACTCTGCGTACTGCTGATGGAAAGCTATCACGGAGAGGGCACGGTGAATGCCGGAAGCGGGAAAGAAGTCAGCATAAAAGAGCTGGCAGAAACCGTGGCGGAGATCGTGGGCTTTTCCGGGGAAATAAAATGGGATACCACGAAACCCAACGGGACGCCCAGAAAGGTGCTGGATGTCTCCAAGGCCGCGGATTTCGGCTGGAAATATTCCACGGAGCTTAAGGACGGGATCCGCCTTGCCTATAAGGATTTTAAAGACAGGTATTCTGTTTAGGCAATTTTTTCAAGATTATTCTGCCCGTCTGAATTGTACTTCGTATAAAGGGATGTCAGGCCACTGTTGATAATTTTCAGGAGCAGTTAAAAGAGGTAAACAGAATGTGTGCACCGAATAGTTCTTCAGGAAATGATACGTCAGGTTCAGGCTCGGGTTCGTCATCGGTTGTGGTTTCCGCTCCGGTAACTGTCGCCCCGATTAACGCAACGAACCCTTCCGGTTCCGTGGCGGGTCCCGATGCAGTCCCCGATCCGAACGCGGTAGTTGTTGCGGCGCCGGTTCACGTGGCGGTTAATGATCCGAACGCAGGCGGCGGAGCAGCTCCGGGAGCCCCCGTCCATGCGCCGGCCGCTCCTGTCCATGCGCCGGTCGTGCCTGTTCAGGCCCGGCCCCCGATAGCCGCGGCTCCGAGGCAGATGAATGCCGATGAATGGGCCCTGTATATGAAGCAGCTCGGAAGCGTATCGTCTTTGGAGGAGAAGAGGGAAGACGGGAGTACGGAACTTGACGATGTCAAGGAAGCCATCGGAGCTTCCGTTCCGGCAATAGTGCAGGAAATAAGGGGCGGAAAAACAGAGAGCAGCTTTAAAACCTGGAAAAGAAAGCGGGCCTTTGCTTCAAAAAAGAAGGTTTTTGACGCAGATGCCGTGCAGCGGTGGAAGCTGGACAGGAGAGCGGGCAACCAGGGCTGGCGCAATCCGCCCAATCCTCCGGCTGCGCCTCCCCAGGCTCAGGACCAGGCGTTTACGGCGCAGGAAATAGCCAATATAAAGCGGCTGAAAACCTGTACCACGGATTTCATGAAATACACCGATGACGCGGCTTTCGTCAAACATTTCGATACCTTAACTCTGGAGCTGGAAGGTCTGGCCGAAATCAAAACCCTGCTGGAAAGCCATGAAAAGTCGAATTTTGACGCTATCGGCGATCCGGATATGGGAACCTTTGACGAGGCAAAGAAGACTGCGGAAGGGTACGTTAATATCCTGGCTTTTTACCGGGCCAAGATGGATCTTATTTCCAACCCTTTCTACATGGCGCTTAAAAAAGAGGACACGGAAGGTCTGGACGCCCATACCTGTGAACAAAGGGCAAGAATCTACAGGTCGACAGATCCTCCGCGTACGGATCTTGCGGATTATCTGGACGCCATGGCGAGGCTTAAGGAGCTGGAGGCTCAGGGAACCTTCAGGGACTGGAACGGCGACGGCGCATACCGGACAGAATACGCGGACGGGCTTAAGAAAAACCGCAAGGCGCATATTGCTTTCTTCACCAGGGAAACAGCAGTCAAGGCCGATCTGCCGGCGCTTAAGATAGGCGGACGGGACTGGATGGGTACCTATAAGGACGGCAAGTACCTGACAGGGGATTATGACAGAACCAAAGAGAAGAAGGACGATAAGGGAAAACCTATACTCGGCGAGGACGGAAAGCCGTTACGTGAAGAAAAGGACTCCAATGTCTGGGGAAAGAAATTCGGCCTCGGCGCAGGAGTGGAGGTAAACGGAAGAGCAAAGATCATTGAGGGAGGCTACGACGTTTCCCATACCACAAAGCATGGCGTAAAGATGGCTTCCTCGGGAGACTTCAGCGTCGGCGAGGTGGAAGGCCATGGCAGGATCGGCGCCTCCTTCAGTATAAAGGATGGCAAGCTTGAGGACGCTTTTGTGGGGGTTGATGTCGGCGGTTCCGTTGCCCTGGCAAAGGGAAGCGTCAAGGCTTCCCTGGGGAAGGAGATCACTTCCGGATTTTTTGATGAGAAAGTCACTTACACCGCCATCGGAGCCGAAGCCTCCGCAAATGTGGAGGTTGCCACGGCCTCGGCAAACGCTTACGCAAAGGCGGGAAGGGTGACGGTTAAGGACGCTTTAACCGGGGAATCTCAAACCATTGACGGTATAGCGGTAGGCGTTGACGCCCAGGCCGCCCTCCTTTCCGGTTCCGTAAAAGGAAGCATAGTGATCTTCGGTGTTAAGATCGGAGCTACACTCTCCGGGCAGCTGGGAGGCGCCGGGGTTTCAGCAGGGTTATATGCCGGCTCCGGAAAAGTCGGCTTAAGCTTTGGAGCTCTTCTCGGCCTCGGCGCAAAGCTGGATCTGAGCATAGACGCTTCCTTCTGGACACAGAAGCTGGCTTCCTACATCACCAAAAAGGTGGCCGCGAAGGGGTCGCCGTTAGACAGGTTCAAAAAGAAAAAATAGCTATAAAATAATTTAAGAAAGGCGGTAAAAATCTATGTACGGAGACTTGTTACCTATCGGATCCATTGTGCTTTTAAGGGGGGCCAAAAGGAAGCTTATGATCACCGGGAGGATCTTAAGTGATGAGAAGCTTGAGCAGATCTATGATTATGTGGGCTGCCTCTATCCCGAGGGCAATACAGGAGAGGAAAACCAGTATTTCTTTAACCGGGACGCCATTGAAAGGGTCTGTTTCATCGGGTGTCAGGATGAAGAGGAACTCAAATTCAAGAGCGAGATCTTAAGCCAGCTCGGAGAGCTTATGATCAAGGACGGACAGATTGTTCCGAAGGAATAAATATGGAAATCGTTAAGATCAATGATAAAAACCGGGAGCTGTTTGAACCAGTGCTGATGGAGCCGGATTATGAGCCGGGCAGCTCCCCGGAGAGCCTTGGCGTTCTGGAAGACGGCAGGGCGGCGGGGGCTGCGGTTTATATTCGGGGAGACGGAGAGCTCATACTTTCCTCCATCTATATAGTTCCGCAGTACCGGGGGCAGGGCTTCGGGGGAAGTCTCCTGGATGCGGTTATCGATGTGGGACGGGAAGCCGGAGCCTGGTTTTTAAATGCCTCTTTCTTCCTGAGCCAGGACGATATAGCTTCCTTCCTTTTTTCACGGGGCTTTGTTATAACCGGATTTCACGGCTTATATGCGGTTCAGGCAGGCAGTTTATTAAACAGTGAATATGTCCGCAAAAGACTTTTCGAACGGGAATATCCGGGGATCTGCAAGAGTGTGGGGCAGCTTAACAGGAAAGAGTTATATTCGGCTTTAAAGCTTTTTTCCCGGGAAGGCTACCCGGTTTCCCGGATTAAGAGAAAAGAGTTTCTTCCGCAGCTCTCCTTCTGTGTGTTCGATATCCAGGGAAATGAGCTGGGAGGGATTTTGTGCTTCTCTTCGGGAGAAGATATGACTGTGGACTATCTTCTGATACACGGAAAAGGCAGACCGGAGCTTCTGCTTATGTTCCGGCATTTTATCAGTGCTCTTAAGAGCGAGGGCTATGAGAATTCCCTGTGTTTTTTCCATGCGGAAAACGAGGTTGTTTCTTCCATAGTCGAAAAGCTTTCCGGGGCTCCCGCCGAAGAGATGGACAGGATGATGAACGCAAGTCTGGAGCTTTTTTCCGATTGACAACTGTTTTGAGGAGGATTATAATGAGCTCAAACCTGTAATACAGCTTACAGTATTACAGGATAAGTTATCGGAAAGAAAGGAAGGATATTGAGACAATGAAAGCGATAGTCTATGAAGGCCCGAATAAATTAAGCTATAAGGATGTGCCGGATGTTTCTCCCGCGAAGGGCGAGGTGAAGCTCCGCATTAAGGCCTGCGGTATCTGCGGAAGCGATGTGGCCGGTTTTCAGGGACTGACCGGGCGCCGCATTGAGCCCATGATCATGGGGCATGAATTCTGCGGCGAGGTAACGGAGTGTGCCGACGGTGTGGAGAAGCTTAAGTCCGGAGATATTGTGGCTGTTTATCCGGTTAATTTCTGCGGTGAATGCGAAATGTGCAGAAAAGGCGACGTGCATCTTTGCTTAAACAAACGTGCCTACGGAGTTCTTTCGGAGAACGGAGCTTTTGCGGAATATCTCTGCGTACCGGAAAAATGCTGCTTCCCCGTCGCACCGGGAGTGTCTCCGGTTATCGGTTCGCTGATGGAGCCGCTGGCCGTTGCGTATCGCGGCGTGGGGCACTTAGGCGACCTTACCGGAAAGAGTGTCTTTCTTGCGGGCACCGGAACCATCGGGCTCCTTGCCATGGTATGCGCGAAAATAAAGGGCGCGGGAAAGATATTTGTTTCGGATATGGACGATGACAGGCTGGAAGTGGCAAAGAGCCTCGGCGCCGATGTGGTAATAAATCCGGGAAAGAATGACCCGAAGGAAGTTGTGCTGGAGCATACGAACGGTATGGGCGTTGACTGCGGGATTGAAGCTGTAGGCATAGCTCCCACGGTCCAGCAGGTGATGTCGGTCCTGCGTTTCAGCGGGAAAGCCGTCTGGATCGGAAATAACCGCAAGATGATAGAAATGAACATGCAGGAGGTTGTGACCAGGGAGCTGGGCATCAACGGTTCTTTCCTGTACGGCTATAAGGAATTCGGCGAGGTGGTAAAGCTCCTTAACGAGGGAAAGCTTAATGTTAAGCCGCTGATTTCCAAAGAAATTCATCTGGATGAGGCGATAACCTATTTCGAGAAGCTCAAAAATCATGAGGATAACCTTATCAAAGTGGTTGTGGTGGATGAATAAGAGCCGAATTGAGAGCTCGAACTGATTGACAATTTCATGGAAAAACAGTAGAATGAACCTTGATGTGTGCATAATGTAAGGTGATTTCAGACAGAGACGTCGTTGCAGAGTGCAGCGGCGTCTTTGTTCGGCTGGAAGGTTGTTGAATCACATCGAGCCGAACTTCGCAATTTGCTCCGCAAATTGTCACGACTGGGCTGAAAATTGTCACCACATTAATGTTGTTAAAGTCAAAAAAGGAGGATGAGTATGAAAAGAAAAGTTCTTGCAATTTTGCTGACGGGCGTTATGGCGTTCGGCCTTTGTGCCTGTTCTTCCACACCCGCTCCTGCGGCCGGAGCTTCGGGCGGAGCGGAGAGCGCCGCTCCCGCTGAGAGCAGCGCGTCTTCGGGGGACACGATCCGCATCGGAGTTTTTGAGCCTTCCACAGGAGACTCGGCTTCCGGCGGAAAGAAGGAAATCCTCGGAATGCAGTTCGCCAATTCAGAGACACCGACAGTTGATGTCGGGGGCAAGACTTATAATGTAGAGCTCGTATACGCCGACAACGGTTCTTCGGCCGACAAGGCTCCTTCGGCGGCTTCCGAGCTGGTTGGCAAGGATGTTTCCCTGGTGCTTGGCTCCTACGGCTCAGGCGTATCCATGGCCGGCGGCCCGAAGTTTGAAGAGGCCGGGCTTGCAGCTATCGGCGTGACCTGCACGAACCCCAACGTCACAGCCGGAAATGATTATTATTTCCGCATCTGCTTCCTGGACAATTTCCAGGCTGACGTTCTGGCCAATTTCGCCATGGATAAATTCTCCGCCAAAAAGGCCTATGCCCTCGGAGAAAACGGAAACGAATACGATCAGGGTCTGGTTGCCTTCTTCACCCAGGTCTTTACGGCAGCGGGCGGCGAAGTAATCTCCGACTCCTTCCCGACCAACAATTCCGACTTCACCTCTTATCTTAACAAGGCCAAGAGTGAAGGCGCAGACGTTATCTTCACCCCTGTTTCCATCGCCTACGCAAAGCAGATCATGGAGCAGGCCGCGTCCCTGGATATCGGAATCCCGTTCCTCGGATCCGACACGCTCGATGACAACATGGTTCTCGAGGCCACCAAGGACACGAACCTTCAGCTCTATGTTTCCACCTTCTATCAGGAGGGCGGTTCCGAAACCTTTGATAAAGGCATCAAGGAATACATCAACGGCAACTCCGATGCTCTGACAGCCAACGGCGGAAACGACACAATCTCCGCGGTTACGGCCATGGGCTATGACGCCTACTATGTTGCTCTGGAAGCCATCAAGGCAGCGGGCTCTCCCGACAAGGCCGCCATCAAGGGCGCCATCCCCGGAGTAAAGTATGACGGCGTTTCCGGCTCCATCGCTTTCGACGATATCGGTGACGCGGTTCGTGATACCGCCTACATTAAGACTGCCGACACCGCTTCCGGAACCTGGGCATTCGAGAAGGTGCAGACCGGAACAGGAAACTAAGATAAATAAAAGGTTTAATTCATGGAATATGTAATCTCCGTACTGCTCTCCGGCATTTCTGTCGGCGGGCAGTACGCCCTGATAGCAATCGGATATACTTTGGTTTACGGTATCCTGCGCCTTATTAACTTCGCCCACGGCGATGTTTTTATGGTAGCGGGACTTATGGGCATTTATTTAACGGCCGTGCTGCCGATTTCCCTCTCGCTTCCGCTGGTGATTCTGCTTACGGTGCTTTTGGGCTTCACAATCGAGCGCGCGGCCTATAAACCCTTAAGAAACGCTCCGCGTATGTCTGTTATGATTTCGGCCATCGGCGTGAGCTACCTCTTACAGAACACCGCCACCTATGTTACGGGTGGCCAGCCCATGACCTATCCCACGATTCCCTTCCTTTCGGACACAGTGAATGTGGCCGGAACCCAGACCAAATGGGTGGTTATTTTAACGCCCTTCCTTGTGCTGCTGCTGGTCATTCTCCTGTCCATGCTGATTAACAAAACGAAGGTGGGAATGGCGATGCGGGCGGTATCGAAGGACTTCGAGACCAGCCGTCTCATGGGAATAAAGATTAACAGCGTGATCTCGGTGACCTTTGTTATCGGCTCCGCTCTGGCGGCCGTGGGTTCGATTCTCTTTTTCACAAACTATCCCGCCATAACTCCCCTTGCAGGGGCTATGCCGGGACTCAAGGCCTTTGTGGCCGCTGTGTTCGGAGGTATCGGCTCGATTCCCGGGGCGGTGATCGGTGCGTTCATAATCGGAATCTGCGAGACGATAATCAAGGGACTTCCCTCTTCCTGGGATGTCTCCGTCTTTTCCGACGCGTTCACCTTCGCGCTGCTTATAGTGATCCTGGTATACAAGCCGCAGGGCCTTTTCGGAGAAGCGGCTACAGATAAGGTTTAGGTGACTGATGATGAAACGAAGCAAGGCGATACTCCCGGCTCTTGCGGGAGTGACCGCTCTCCTTCTCTTTGTTATTTTGCTTGAAAATATCAGCTCCATGATTCCGGGGCTGCCTCTGGTTTTTCAGCCCACAAGCCCGCTCTTTACTGTGCTTAAAAAGGCTGCGGTGTATTCCCTTGTGGCTGTGTCCATGAATCTGCTTAACGGATTTACGGGGCTTTTCTCCCTGGGGCAGGCGGGCTTCATGCTGCTTGGGGCATATACCTTCGCTATACTGACCGTGCCCACGGCCCAGAAGGATCAGGTCTATTATCTTTTCGGCGGCTGTGCCTTCGATTTTTCCCTGCCTGACTTTTTCGGGAGCATCTTCGGAAGTACCGGAGCCGGCGGTGCCGTAAGCATGGTACTGGGCTGCCTTATAGCCCTTGTGCTCGCGGGCTGTGTGGCAGGCTTTTTTGCCTGGCTTATCGGAATACCGGTGCTCCGCTTAAAGAGCGATTATCTCGCAATTGCCACTCTGGGCTTTGCGGAGATTTTACGGGCCATTTTCCAGTGGCAGAAGCTGGGGCCCATCACCAACGGCGCGAATATGATAAAAGGCTTTCCGACGTTTTCAAGCTTCAATATTTCCGACGCCTCCGGCAATGTGGTTTTAAGGCTCTCAACCTTTGTGCCCTTCCTTATTACGTCGATCTGCGTGGCGCTCATAGTGCTTTTAATACATTCATCCTACGGCCGCGCCTTCAAGACGATAAGAGATGACGAGGTGGCGGCGGAGGCCATGGGAATCAGTCTTTTCAAGCACAAGATGCTCTCCTTTGTTATCTCGAGCTTTTTCGCCGGAGTGGGAGGAGCCCTCTTTGCCATGTATGTGGCAAACGCCCAGGCCAAGGCCTTTACCTCCACAATGACCTATGAAATACTTCTGATTGTCGTTATCGGCGGTATCGGTTCGGTTTCGGGATCGGTGCTTGCGACTTTCCTCTACGTTGCCTGCTGCGAATGGTGGCTCAGGTTCCTGGACAGCGAAATGTATATCGGGAGCTTCAAGGTACCCCTCCTTAGAAACGGTTTCCGCATGGTGGTGTTTTCCGTCGTTATCATGGTCATCGTGCTTTTCTTCTCCCAGGGCATTATGGGTAACAGGGAGCTTTCCTTCAGCCGGTTGAAGAGGCTGGGAAAGAAGAAGGATGAGGAAGCGGCAGGGGACAAAGGAGCCGCGGAAAATAAGACGGGGGAAGGATGACGAAATGGGAAACGATATCGCCTTACATCTTGAAAATGTTACGATGCAGTTCGGCGGCGTGGTTTCGGTCAACAACCTGACCCTGGACGTTCCGATGCATAAGATAATAGCGCTGATCGGGCCCAACGGGGCGGGAAAGACCACGGCCTTTAATTGTGTGACCGGAGTCTATCAGCCCACCAACGGCCTGATCGAATTTATGGGGAAGCCCATGGTGCGCGCCTACCCTACGGGCAAGTACGCCAAGACCTACAAGGGTGAAAACGCTGATAAATATTCCGGTCAGGAGATTCTTTCTCCGACTCCCGATAAAATCACAAAGCTGGGAATAGCCAGAACCTTCCAGAATATCCGCCTCTGGAAAAGTATGACCGTATTTGAAAACGTTTTGACCGCCAAGCATATGCGGGCGAAGCAGAACGTTTTTTCCGCGGTATTCAGGGGAAATCTTTCGGAAGAGAGAAGGATGCGGGAGGAGACCATGGAGCTCCTTAAGGAACAGGGGCTGGATAACTATAAGGATGAGCTCGCCACAAGCCTTCCCTACGGCCTGCAGCGGCGGCTGGAAATCGCCAGAGCCCTGGCCACGGATCCCACTCTGCTTTTGCTGGACGAGCCTGCAGCGGGGATGAATCCCCAGGAGACCTTTGCTCTGGCGGATTTTGTCCGGGAGATTCGGGAAAAATACAAACTGACCGTCTTTTTGATCGAGCACCACATGGATTTGGTCATGAATATTTCAGACTACATCTATGTAATTGATTTCGGCAGCGAAATCGCCCAGGGTGTTCCGGAGGAGGTACAGAGAAACCAGAAGGTTATCGAAGCCTATCTGGGTGTGGCGGAAGAGGAAGGGGCATGAGCGAAGAAGTATTACAGATAAAGGATCTGTTCGTCAGCTACGGCGGAATCGAAGCGGTGCGGGGCATCAGCTTTGACGTTAAGGCGGGCGAAATCGTGACGCTTATAGGGGCCAACGGTGCGGGCAAGAGCTCGACACTGCGCTCGATTTCGGGACTTGTTAAACCTAAGAGCGGTTCCGTTATTTTCGAGGGGCAGGACATTACGGGGAAGGATCCCACCCTGATTGTTTCCAGCGGTCTGGCTATGGTGCCGGAGGGACGGCGGATTTTCCCCAACCTTACGGTGCTTGAAAACCTGAGGATCGGAGCCTACCTTCGAAAGGATGACTTAAGCGCCGATCTGGAGCGGGTGTACGGATATTTCCCGAGGCTCCGCGAGCGCTCCTGGCAGGAGGGGGGCACCCTTTCCGGCGGCGAACAGCAGATGCTGGCAGTGGGACGGGCCCTTATGGGAAAACCGAAGCTTCTTATGATGGACGAGCCCTCGCTGGGACTGGCGCCCATAGTTGTGCAGGGGATTTTTGAAATTATTCGTCAGATTCACGAAGCCGGAACCACGGTGCTGCTTATAGAACAGAACGCCAATATGGCCCTTCACGTGGCTGACCGGGCCTACGTTATAGAAAACGGCAGAATCGCCATGGAGGGTACCGGAAAAGAGCTGCTGGAGGACGAAAAGGTCCGGGCGGCCTATCTCGGAGCAGTGGAGGAATGACGATACAGTTCAGAAACGGCCGGAGAGCCGGGAGTTGACTTATGTTAACCAAAGGAGGAAAAACCATGGGAGACAAATACAGACTTGATACTGATGAAAACAGGGCTTTTCTGGACACTATACGAAAGGATCTTCTGACCTTCGCGAGTCATTTTCCTTCACCCGGAGGAAGCGCCTGGTATCTCGGGGACGACGGCTCGCCGATGAAGGAGAAGGATCGTGAAACCCACGAGACCTGCCGTATGGTCTATGTTTACTGTCTCGGAGAGCTGGAGGGCTTTCCCGGGAGCAGGGAGCTGGTGGACAAGGCTCTGGGAGCTCTTAAAGGCGAGATGAAGGATAAGAAAAACGGCGGGTGGTACACGGCCCTTACCGAGAAGGATACTCCCACCGAGGGAAAATGGTGCTATGTCCACGCTTTTGTGATCTTCGCGGCCTCCTGCGCCTGTGCTTTAAAGCACGAGGGAGCGGAGGAGCTTCTTAAGGAAGCCCTTGAAACCTATGATAAGTATTTCTGGGAGGAGGAAAAGGGCATGTCCTGCGACACCTGGGACACCGCCTTTTCCGTTAAAGACCCTTACCGGGGGTTAAATGCCAACATGCATTCAGTGGAGGCTTTCATTACGGCGGCAGACTGCGCCGGAAAGGAAGAGTACCGGAAGAAGGCCGGGAGGATTATCGATCATGTCATTCCCTGGGCCAGGGACAATAACTGGCGGATTCCCGAGCACTACAGGGAGGACTGGACACCGGAGAGAGAGTTCAATAAAGACCATCCCGACGACCAGTACAAGCCCTACGGAGCTACCCCGGGACACGCCTTTGAATGGGCCAGGCTCATTGTACAGTGGGCCCTTTCGGTTCACGGGGCGGAGTCGGAGGAATTCAAACCCTATCTTAACGCTTCGGAGTCCCTTTTCACCCAGGCTCTTTCCGACGCCTGGAACGCCGACGGGGCGGAGGGCATCGTCTATACCACGGACTGGGAGGGGCATCCGGTGGTGCACGACAGGATGTACTGGGTGCTGGCGGAGGCCATCGACACCGCGTCCGTCCTTTACAGGCTGACCGGGAAGGAGGTCTATACCCGGTGGTATGAGACCTTCATGAAATTCCTGGACGAAAAGGTCCTGGATCATAAGAACGGCTCCTGGTTCCACCAGCTGGATAAAAACAACGTTCTTACGGATACGGTATGGCCCGGAAAGCCGGATGCCTACCACGCGATTCAGGCAACTCTGATCCCCTATCAGGAGGGCGTGAAATCGCTTTGCGCTAAATGAGTATATTAAGACTTGAACCTGCTTTTAAAGACTATTTATGGGGCGGCAACCGGATGCGGGAACGCTTCGGGTTTAAAACCGATCTGCCCTGTATCGCGGAGGCCTGGGTTTTGTCCGCTCATCCGGACGGCCCCGGCCTTCTGCCGGATTTGGGGGGCCTGCCCTTTGAAGAGTGGCTTAAGGATGCGGGAAAAGAGGCTGCGGGAGAGCACTGCGGGCAGGATGAAAGGTTTCCTGTGCTGGTAAAGCTCATAGACGCCGCCTCAGACCTTTCGATCCAGGTGCATCCCGACGACGCCTACGCGCTGGAGCATGAGGGCTCGGCGGGGAAGACGGAATTCTGGTATGTGCTCGAAGCCGAGAGCGGAGCAGGGCTTTACTGCGGCTTTAAACGGGAGGTCACAAAGGAGGAATTTGCCGCCCGGATCGCGGACGATACCCTTACGGAAATCTTAAACCGCGTTCCCGTTAAAAAAGGTGATTCCTTTTTCATTTCTCCGGGAACGATCCACGCAATAGGAAAGGGAATTCTTTTGGCGGAAATTCAACAGAATTCCAACATTACCTACCGGGTTTACGACTACGGCCGGACCGGAGCCGACGGAAAGAGGCGGGAACTCCATGTGGACAAGGCTCTGGAGGTTACGAAGCGTGTTCCGTATAAAGAAAGTAATGCGGGAGAGCATCTGGCGGAGAGCGCTTATTTCACCGTGGACAAAGCGGAACTTATAAACGGCGGCTATAAGGGAAGAGCTGGAGAGGAGTCCTTTGTCCATCTTCTCTTTACGGAAGGCAGGGGACAGGTTATAAACGGAAATACCGAAGCGGAATATTCTCCGGGCACGAGCCTCTTTCTTCCCGCCGGAAGCGGGGACTTCATGATCTCAGGAACAGGAGAAGTACTGGTAACGCGAGTGTAGGAGGCAGGAAAGGAAGCTTATGAAAATCACGGAACTGTTCAGGAAAAAGGAACTGACCCTCTCATTTGAGGTGTTTCCGCCGAAGACGGCTGAGACCTTTGAGAGCGTGAAAAGCGCTACGGAGGAGGTGGCTCTGCTGTCTCCGGACTATATGAGCGTGACCTGCGGCGCGGGAGGAAGCAACGCGGGCTTTAACCTGGAGATCGCGGAAAACCTTCTGAATAAAGGACACGTGACTCCGATTGCCCACTTAACCTGCGTTTCCGCCGGGAAGGACGCCATTGATGCCCAGCTTTCGGGCTTTAAGATGGCAGGAATCGAAAATATCCTGGCTCTCAGGGGAGATATTCCCGAAAAGGGAGATTATACCTGTGTATTCCCCCATGCCTCCGACCTCACGGAATACGTTAAGAGCAAAGGGGATTTCTGCGTGGGCGGAGCCTGCTATCCCGAGGGACATCCGGAGAGCCCCTCACAGAAGGAGGATATCGCGTTCCTTAAGGAGAAGGTGGAGAAGGGCTGTGAGTACCTGACCACCCAGATGTTTTTTGACAACAATATTCTCTATTCATTTCTTTATAAGGTGCTTTCAGCCGGGATAAACGTTCCGGTGGTGGCCGGGATAATGCCGGTTACAAACGCGAAGTCGATAAAACGCATCTGCGGCATTTCAGGTTCCCAGCTGCCCCAGCGTTTTTTACGCATAGTGGATGCTTTCGGCGAGGATGAAACGGCCATGAAGCAGGCGGGAATCGCCTATGCCACGGAGCAGATCATAGATTTAATAGCCAACGGCGTTAAGCATATCCATCTCTACACGATGAATAAGCCGGAAATCGCCCGGGCCATAAAATCGAACCTTACGGGGATACTATGACAATTCTTGAAAAGCTTCAAAAGACAAGAGTATATTTTGACGGCGCCATGGGGACAAGATTTCAGGAATATCCCCATGAGCCCGGCGAGCAGTTTGAGCGCTGGAATCTGAGCCACCCGGAAATCGTGACGGGTATTCACAGGGAATATCTGGACGTGGGGTGCGATGCAGTAAGCCTCAATACCTTCGGGGCCAACCGGCTTAAATTCGGCGGGGACACCGGAGCAATTATCGAAGGGGCGGCCCGCTGTGCCAGAGCGGCCCTTGAGAGCACCACGGTAAAAAAAGAGCACTATCTGGCTCTTGATATCGGACCCACGGGAAAGCTCCTGGAGCCCCTGGGAGACCTGCCCTTTGAGGAGGCGGTGTCGGTTTTCGCCGAAGTAGTGAAAATCGGGGCCCCGCTGGTCGACGTGATCCTCATAGAAACCATGAACGATTCCTACGAGACGAAGGCGGCCCTCCTTGCGGCGAAGGAAAACTCAGACCTTCCTGTCTTTGTTACAAACGTCTACGATGCCTCCGGAAAGCTGATGACAGGGGCGGACATAAGGGCCATGGTATCCCTCCTTGAGGGTCTCGGGGCGGATGCGCTGGGCATGAACTGTTCTTTGGGCGCCAGGCAGATGGAAGGGCTCACGCCGGAATTTATCCGCTATGCAAGCGTTCCGGTGATGGTTACGCCCAACGCCGGCCTTCCCAGGAGCGAAGAGGGCCGTACGATCTACGATTTAAGCATTGATGAATACGTTTCCTCCATGAAGGAGATAGCAAGGAGCGGTGCCAGGATTCTGGGGGGCTGCTGCGGCACAACGCCGGAGTATTTATCCCGGGTCATCAGGGAAACCGCCGATATTCCCCTTACCGAAATAACGGAAAAGGACTTTTCCTTTATATCCTCCTCCACCCACGCTGTGGAAATCGGCCCCGCTCCGGTGCTTATCGGGGAGAGGATAAATCCCACTGGAAAAAAACGCTTAAAGCAGGCGCTTAAAGAAAAGGACATCACCTATATCTTGAACGAGGGCACAACCCAGGCGGATAAGGGCGTTCAGGTGCTGGATGTGAACGTGGGAATGCCGGAGATCGATGAGAGCGCCATGATGCGGGAGGTGGTATCCGCCCTGCAGTCCGTAACCGACCTACCTCTTCAGATCGATACCAGCGATGCTGAAGCGCTGGAAGCGGGAATGCGCTGTTACAACGGAAAGCCCATGGTCAATTCCGTCAACGGAAAACAGGCGGTTATGGACGCCGTCTTTCCTCTGGTTAAGAAATACGGCGGGCTGGTGGTGGCCCTGACCCTCGATGAGGCGGGGATTCCCTCCAAGGCTGAAGAACGGGCGGCCATAGCCGAAAGGATAATAAAAGAGGCGGAGCGCTACGGGATCAGGAAGAAGGATATTATTGTGGATCCTCTGGCCCTGACGGTATCGGCGGAAAAGGACAGCGCCCTTATAACTCTGGAAGCCATAAGAATATTAAAGGCGAAGGGAATTCATACCTCTCTCGGAGTGTCAAACGTTTCCTTCGGGCTGCCGAAACGGGAATTCATAACGGCTTCATTTTTTATAATGGCTCTGGAAGCCGGCTTGAATGCCGCCATCATGAATCCCTATTCCGCAGAGATGATGAAGGCGTATTACAGCTATCTGGCGCTTAAGGGCCTGGATGAAAACTGTTCACGCTATATTGAATTTGCCGCAACCGTTGAAGTACCCGTATCTCCTGCGGCGGGGGCAGGAGCGGGCGCTTCAGGCCGGGGCGCGGCGCAGGGCTCCGGTCAGGATTCGGGTCAGGTTGACATAAAATCGGAATCCGGAGAAAAACACGCCGGCTCCGGAGACCTGAAAAACGCCATTATCCGCGGACTTAAGGCCCTTGCCGCCGAGCTCTGCGCAGCTGCCCTTAAGGAGACGGAGCCCCTTAAGGTTGTGAATGAAATGATAATCCCTGCCCTTGACGAGGTTGGGCGCTCCTACGAGGAGGGCAGAAGCTATCTTCCCCAGCTTTTAATGAGCGCGGAGGCGGCTACGGCGGCCTTTCAGGCGGTAAAGGAAACGCTTTCCGCCTCGGGTGAAAGCGCGAAAAAGGGGAAAATTCTTTTGGCCACGGTTCGGGGAGACATACACGACATCGGGAAAAATATAGTGAAGGTGCTTCTGGAAAATTACGGCTTCGAGGTTATGGATCTGGGCCGGGATGTACCTCCCGAGGTTGTGCTGGAAAGTGTCCTCCGGGAAAAAATAACCCTTGTGGGGCTTTCGGCCCTTATGACCACCACCGTGGGGGCAATGGAGGAAACCATTGCGCTTCTTCGGGAAAAAGCGCCGGGAGTTAAGGTCATGGTGGGAGGCGCGGTGCTCACAGACGAGGTGGCCGGACGGATCGGTGCGGATTTCTACGGGTCTGACGCCATGGCCAGTGTCCGTTACGCGGAGCGTATCTTTTCGGGAGGCGGGTCTTGAACACTTCCCTTCAGTACCGGCGGATGACGGAAACCCCAGTTAATCGCCTTATCATCCGTCTCGGAATACCTACGATCATAAGCATGCTGATCGCCAATATCTATAATATGGCGGATACGTTTTTTGTGAGCTCGATCGGAACCTCCGCCAGCGGGGCTATCGGAGTGGTTTTCGGGCTTCTCAGCATCATCCAGGCCTTCGGCTTCATGCTCGGGCACGGCGCGGGAAGCATTGTGTCAAGGTTTCTCGGAAAAAAGCAGGTTGAAGATGCCAGCCGCTTTGCCTCCACCGCCTTTTATCTTTCCCTCTTTGCGGGATTTCTGATAACCTTCGTCGGGCTCTTTAACATTCCGACGCTGGTATTGCTTTTAGGGAGCACAAAAACGATTCAGCCCTACGCGGAGAAATATGCCTTCTGGATTCTTTTAGCCGCCCCGTTTTTAACCTCCTCCTGTGTTTTAAACAATGTCCTGCGCTATGAGGGGAAGGCCGCCCTTGCCATGGTGGGCCTGACCTCCGGCGGACTTTTAAATATTGCCCTCGACCCGCTTTTTATGTTTAAGTTCGGTTTCGGGGTTGCCGGAGCCGGCATGGCCACGGCTTTTTCGCAGGCAGTGAGCTTCTCTCTGCTGCTTTTCATGTTCTTTAAAGGGAAGACCGAAAGCTCCGTTTCGATTAAGTATTTTACCCGGACCCCCCGCGATATCGGGAATATAATCAGCGTCGGCAGCGCAAGCCTGATACGTCAGGGACTGGCCAGCGTGGCCACCCTTTTTTTAAACCATCAGGCCGGCCGCTACGGTGACGCGGCGGTGGCGGCCATGAGCATAACCAACAAGGCCACCTTCTTTATTTTCGCGGTAGGGCTGGGTATCGGACAGGGCTTCCAGCCCGTGTCGGCCTTTAACTACGGAGCGAAAAAATACGGAAGGGTGCGGCAGGCCTGGTTCTTTACACTGTTTGCGGGAGTTGTGATGATGGGGTCTCTTTCCGCGGTGGCCTTTGTTTTTGCCCCTGAGGTAATAGCTTTTTTCAGGAACGATCCGGAGGTTATCGCGGTGGGAGCGGTGGCCCTTCGCTGCCAGAGCGTTTCCTGCCTCTTCCAGCCCTTCTCCACCACGACCAACATGCTTTTCCAGAGTCTCGGGAAGGCCGGCAGAGCGGCTCTGCTTTCAGCCTTTCGAAGCGGACTCTTCTTTATACCCCTTATCATAGTGCTTCCGAAGCTCTTCGGCCTTACCGGAGTGGAAATCACCCAGACCGTTGCCGATGTACTCACCGCCCTCGCCAGCGTTCCCTTTGCGGTATCTTTCCTGCGGGAATTGAAAATCAGAGAGAAGGAGAAGGACGGAGAAGAGGTTTATTGACAGGGGTTAATATCGCGGGATATAATCCTAAAAGTGTTTTCAACGGATACCGAAAAATAAAAGGAGAGTATAGATATAATGGAACGAACCTACGACGACCGGATGTTCCGGGATACCTTTGAGCATGAATTTACCTGGCATAACGGCTTCATGCGCAACGTTCGGCGCTACGGCTACCGGTCGGCAATTGTGGATCCCCTGACCGGCATGGAATATACCTATGCGGAGCTCAACAGAGAGGCCAATCGCTTCACCAACGCCCTGGCTCTGGACGGGGTCGAAAAAAACGACGTGGTGATGACCGCTCTCTGGAACTGCCCGGCCTTTATCGTAACCCTTGTGGGGCCCAGGAAAATCGGGGCGATCCTCCAGCCCGCCAACTATAACCACGCTCCGGGAGAGCTGGCTCTTTTAATCGACTTCAACAGGCCGAAGGTCTTTGTATATTCGGCTCAGATCAGGGACAAGGCGGCGGAGGCAATAAGGATATGCACCCATAAGCCGGTGCGGGTGGTTATGGCAGACAATCTGGAGGGAATAAGCGTTCCGGAGGGTCACATTTCCTATGAGGAATATATTAAGAACGGCGGAGAGGAGGAGCCGGTTATGCCGGTGCGGCCTCATATCTACGACGAGGTTATCCGCTTCTGCACTTCGGGCACCACGGCCCTTCCCAAGAGTGTTCCCTTAAACGACATCGGCGATGTTTTCTCGGCCCACGATACTATCATGCAGTACGGAATGCGCTGCGTGGACCGGAGCATCAACCTGACTCCCTGGTTTCACCGGGGCGGCATCCACTGCGGAGGTATTTCCGGGATATACTATGTCGGGGCTTCCACTGTGTGCATGAGGGAATTCGACGCGAAAAAGACCCTGGACTGGATCGAGAAATATCATATAAACTTTGTGACAGGCGCACCCTCCTCTCTGGAGATGCTCTGCCGGATACAGAAGAGAAAGCCCCGGGATTTAAGCTCTCTTAAGATTCTGGGTACCATGGGAGCTCCCTTCGATAAAAACGCCTGCATGGAATATATGGAGGTCTTAACCCCCAATATCGTAAACGGCTACGGTTTGACAGAGACCGACTGGGTCTCTCTTCTTCGGCCCTACGACCTGCCGGAAGGTGCCGGGACTATCGGGGCCAGCTGTATCGACGACGAGCTCAGGGTGGTTAATATCTATGAGGACAGGAAGGCTGAGCCGGAGGACACTGTGCCTCAGGACGGGAAGACCGAGGGAGAGGTAATTATCTGGGCTCCGGAGAAGAGCACCTATTCCTATTATAATAACCCCGAAATGGATGCCGAAAAGTTTTACAGGGGATGGGTGTATACGGGAGATACGGCAGTCTGGAACGAAAAGAGCCATATAACGATTTTAGGCCGCAAGGACGACATGATGGTGGTTTCCGGGGAAAATATTTATCCCACACAGATAGAAGAGGCCATAAACGAACATCCGAAGGTCCTGGACTGCATTGTTACGGCTCTCTCCGACAGGGATAAATTCCGGGGAAGCGTGCCGGTGGCCTATGTGGTGCCCTCCGACAAATCCCTGACCATAGCGGAGCTTGCTGAGCATTGCACAAATTCCCCGATGCTTTCCGAATATAAGCGTCCCCGATATTTTGCGCTGGTGGATTCCATCCCCTTGACGCCGACGGGGAAAAAGATGCATTATATTAAATTGAAGGAAGCGCCGGAGGATCTGGCCAATGGAATATTAAAAAGGAAATAGATTCGGGAGGGCACAGTGATCCGATCGGTGATTACGGCTACGGGAGCGGGGCTTCCGGAGCGGATTGTGAAAAATGAGGAGCTTTTTGCGATGCTCGGGGTGGACGACGCCTGGATATATAAGCGTTCCGGCATCCATGAGCGGAGGATAGCGGTGGATGAAAACACCTCCGGCCTTGCGATACGGGCAGCGGAGGATACATTGAAAAAGGCCGGAAAGACGGCGGAGGAAATTGATATGATTTTAACCTCCACCTGTACTCCGGACTACCAGACCCCGAACCTGGCAAATCAGGTGCAGAAGGGGATCGGGGCGAAGAACGCGGTGTGCTTAAGTATATCTGCGGCCTGCTCCGGCTTTATTTTCGCAATGAGTGTCGCGGATAAATACATAAAAACCGGTACGGTGAAAAACGTGCTGCTGGTGTCGGCGGAAATCCTTTCAAAGGCCACGGACTGGAGCGATAAGGGAACCTGTATTCTTTTCGGCGACGGGGCCGCTGCAGTGCTTCTGGAGAGGAGGGATACCGATAAGGGAGGAATCCTTTCCGAAGAGCTGGGGAGCAGAGGGGATAAGGCGGAGGTTCTGACCCACGGTTATTTCCCGGCAGCCAGCGCCTTTAACGACACCCCGCCCATGGAGGCGAAGGACAACTATATCTTTATGGACGGGCTGGAGGTTTTCAGTTTTGCCACAAAGCGCCTGACGGCCAGCATTAAGGCGGTTGCGGAGAAAGAGGGAATTGCACTTGACGATATAAAATACATTGTGCCCCACCAGGCCAATTCCCGGATTATTGACTTTGTCGCGAAAAAACTGGAACAGCCCATTGAAAAGTTTTACCTTAATCTGGAGCGATTCGGCAACACCTCTTCGGCCAGCATCCCGATTGCCCTTAACGAAATGAATGAAAAGGGACTGCTTTCCGCCGGGGACAGGATTATGCTTTCCGGCTTCGGAGGAGGACTTGCCTGGGGTACGATGCTTATTGAATGGGTTTGATCAGGAAATAGTCAGCCTGCCCGTGTGAGACCTTAAGGGCGGAGAAAAGAGGAGAGCCATGGCATTTGAGACAATTCAGGACATTATTGCAAACAGGACGGATATTGACAGGGATGACATCACCTCGGACACGGATTTAAGAAAGGATCTGGGAGTGGATTCCCTGGACCTTTTCCAGATCATGACCGATGTGGAGGACGAATTCGGCATCGACATCGACTCCCCGGGGGATCTGCGCACGGTGCAGGATCTGGTGGATCTGGCGGAAGCCTGAAATATTCTCAAAAAACAACCCCGGGTTTGTCCCGGGGTTGTTTTTTGAGGTAGAGTGATTTTACGCGGCGCGTCTCTTTCTGCGTTTTCCTCCGGGTTTGCCGGGGATAAGTATTATCGCCGCGCAGAGGCCGATGCAGAGGATGACGAGCAGGCCGGTCCAGAGAGTGCTGTTCTTCAGGGAACCGAGCTTTGAAACTTTGGATATGTTCGCCTCCTGGAACTTCTGCCGGTCGATATCCGAGGGCGTTTTTGAGGCGGCTGCAAGGGCCTGCAGGGGGGAATCCTTCCAGTAGACCACGACGTAGTCCGAAGCGTGGTTAAAGGTGAATATCACCCGTTTTGTCCCCGGAACCTGAGCTTCGTCCATAAGCTCCAGCTTTTCGTCAGCCTCGTTGTAGAAGTAGAGGTCGGCAAAGCGGCCGATGTATTGTTCCTCCGCTTCGTAATAGAGCAGGGCGTCAAAGGGGAAGGGTCCGTCATGATTTAAGGAGAAGACTCTACGGGGCTCGCTGCCTGCCAGATCCATAAGGGTCCTCTCGGGGATTTTCCCCTCATCCCAGCGCAGACCGAAGTCCACGTCCTCGTTGACCCTGGAGGTTATGGAGGTGCCGTTTACGGCCCAGATAAGGTCATCCTCCAGCTCGAAATAGCAGGTGACTTTTTTCCCTGTAATCTCGTTAAATAGGGAGGCGGGAACCACGGTTGATCCGTTCATGTTTATATGGATTTCCGAATTTTCGGCTGTAGTATTCGCGTTTCCCGCTTCGGCCATAATCTTACCCCACCCGCCGGTGTCCTCCACTCCTGTGGCAATTCCCTGACTGGCGCTTTCGATATAGGGGACAAGAGTTCCGTCCTCCTCCTCCTCATCATCATCTGAAGAATCTTTTACTTTGTCCACCGGCTTTGCACTGGATGAGGCTGAGCCCTTGGCGGCGGAAGAGGAGCTGCTCTTTGAGGAGCTCGACGCGGCGGCCGTGGCGGCTCCGGCTGAAGAGGACGAAGAAGAGGAGCTGGAGGAATCGTCGTCCGAGCTCTCTTTTTTCGTCTTCATGGACTGGCTCCTGAGCGAGCCGGTATTTCCGGCCCTGTCCACCGCCAGACCGTAGAGGATATAGGAGGTGTTTTCCGTAAGGCCCGTAAGGGAAAAGACGTTGGAGCTGTTCTTCGTTCCCTTCTTAACCACCTCGTCGGCCTTCGGAGCTGTATCGCTCTTTTTCTTCACCAGAAGATAATAGTTCGCTATACCGCTGGCGTTGTCCGACCCGGTGAAGGTCACGGTGGCTGTATCGGTCTTTACCTTGCTGGAAGCGATCTTTGTAACTGAAGGAACGATGTCGTCATGGAAGATACCGGAGGTGGAAATATAGGTTTCGTTTCCGGCTGTATCGGCTAATTTCGCATATATATAGTTCATATGGTTGGCCGAGATTCCCGGCTTCTTTGTCTCATCGTAGACAGCCCACTTATCTCCGGCAGCCTTCTTTATTTCCTCCTCCGTACCATAGAAGCTGGTGGAGACGAAATAGGAGACCGTTGAAAGGCCGGAGCCTCCCGCAGGATCTTTTCCGGTGATCTCGAAGCTCTGAGCCGTATTCGTGTAGCCGAGGAAGGAGTCCTTGTCGGCAAGAGAGTTAAAGCTCTTCTTCATTACCGTAACAGAGCCGGTGGGAGCGTCGGGGTCGATATTGGCGCTCACGGTATGGGCCGGAATTACGGTGCCTGTTTCACGAAACCTGAAATAAAGGTCTTTGCTCACCTCGCCTCTGCCGGTGAGATCATAGCTTTCCGCAAAGGAATCCGTCTGGGATTCGGAAACGTCATATCCCTTTGAGGAAATCGCGACCTTCTTCGGATACCATGCCTTTTTTGTTTCCGAGCCGTTGTAGAGCGGGATAAAATGATTATAGTCGTAGTCCACGATTTCGAAGGTTTTGGACAGGGTCCCCTTGTAATTACCCTTCCCTGTAAGGGTGAGGGTGGCGGTGCCGATTTTCACGTTGTTGTCGTAGTGCGGCTCTGTCGAGTCAGCACCCAGCACTATCCAGTCCACCTTCACGGAATAGTTCGGCTTTATTTCCTCTCCGGTGTAGGGCCAGGATTCCTGGAGTTCGGAATAGGGCTCGAGAGTGATCTCTCCGTTGTCGTTTAAGCGGTGCTTTACGATCTGGAAGGCGGTGTAGCCGACGACATCAGCCTCAGCGGATCCCCTGTGGATTATAGTGGAGATCACGGCAAAGTAAATACCGGCATCTTTGGGAGGGGATTCGGTATATGTATCACTAAGAATATCAATTATGGCATGCTGCTGCTCTTCATCGAACTCATTATAATGCGCGAAAGGATCCCTGAAGTTGTCATCCCAGATATAATCCCCGTCACTGTCTTTCTTTGCCGCACCGGACAGATTGCAGTAATAAACTTCTCTTTGTGTAAGATCCTCTTCATAGCCCGTATAATAATTTTCGCTTATTGTGGAAATATCCAGTTTTATCCGGGTCTTGCCGTCATAAACGGAATTGTTGTAGATGATATTATCGGCAGTAAACATTTTTTCGTCATAGGCATAGTTTGCCTCGATATCAACGGGGCCGATAGTGACAGGGTAATTCTCCAAGGTGCCGCCCTGGGTCGTAAACGGATCTCCCGCCGGGCCTTTTCCTTTTTCGATATTTCCTTTAATAGTGAAATTGCCGCCCTGATTGAATGTAATTTTGCCATTCTCATCTATTGTTACATCATTTTCGATAGCTTTAGTTCCGTCGTTGTAATAAACCTTCCAGTCCGTAATCTTCGTATATGAGGCTGATTGCGGATTAAGACTTTCACTGTCATAATAATCTTCCGACATTGGTTCGATATTAAGATAGGGATAAAGACTGAATGGCTGTCCCTTGTGGATATCAGCGTATTTTTTCAGGTTTTCCTCATACACCGTGACTTTTGTAACCGGACAGTACTGGCAGAGATTGAAGGAAATCGTGAAATCTTCTTTACGGCCGCTGCCCTTTTTTCCTCCGGGGACTGTTGCGGTCAGCTTATAGTAGCCGTAGTTATTGAGAAAGAGCTTCATTTTCTTTCCGCCGCTGCCCGCCACAAATTGACAGTATTTTTCGTTTCCCAGGGCGCCAACAGGTTCACATTTCCATTCGATTTTTTCAAGGAGCTCCGTGTTTCTTTCATTAAAATTAATGAGGATATAGTTCTGTCCCTTGTGTTCTTCTCCGTCCAGCCATAAACCGTAGTTCTGATCCTCACGCATGCTGCCCTCTATGCCGGAGTTGACGGTAAAGAGGGAAAAATCACTCTCTTCCACATACGCATCCTTCATTTCGAAAACGTCGTAGGCAAAGGCGATATCGTTTTCTCTTTTGAGCTGTGCCTTAACGAGCCAGACCCCTGTTTTCGAGTTGTCCGGTTCGTCTGCGCCTTCTCCGTCCAGAATTTCGGCAAGTTTTTTTCTTTGATCA
>JAILBQ010000101.1 GCA_024680815.1 Lachnospiraceae bacterium
GCGGATCTCCTGCTGAATACCCGCTTTCGCGCAATTTCTCTTGAAACGCCGGAGTGCGCTGTCGAGAGATTCATTCTCTTTTACGATAACATTGCTCATACTTTTCCTACCCCCCTTCAGACCAACAGATCAGAGACTGAAGGTTATTTGTGCACAGCACGAAACACATTATACCATGTTTTTTCCCCGCGTCAAGCGTCTATTCGCGGGAGGCCTTCATCTCCTTCTTTCTTTCATACATGGCATTATCAGCCCGTTTGAATACATTATCCACGCTGCTGTCCTTCTCCGGATCAAATACGGCAACGCCTATGGCCGCGGACACCTTTTCCCACTGGGCCAGGGATGAATCCTCGGCAAGCTCATCCAATCTGTGGTTGAATTCTTCCACAAGCTCATCCCGGTGCTCAAAATCATTCCCCTTTAAAATAACCGCAAACTCGTCGCCGCCGATACGGAACACCGGTGAATGCTGGAAGACGTGACAGACAATGTTGCAAAGCTTTCTGATTGCCACATTTCCCTGTTCATGACCAAAGGTATCGTTTATGCGTTTTAAAAAATTAAGGTCAATCATCGCGAGGCCGAAGTCCTTCATTCCGTCGGAGAGCATCCACTCCAGCTGTTTGATCTCGCTGTCGTAGGCTGTTTTGTTTCTTATGCCGGTCAGGGCGTCCTTTGTGGCCAGCACTTTCATATCATCAGCCTGCTGTCGGGTCTCCGTAAGCTCCTTGGTTGTGGCCACAAGGCTCTTCATATAGTTTTCCAGCTCCATCACCATGGCAGCGGTCTGGTTAGCGAGGGACGAAATCTCGTCACCGGTATTGCCGTCCAGCTCTATGACCTGGGCAATGGAAGGATCTTTATCCCGGGAATACTGCCTGACATTGTCGGACAGACGAACAATTATCTTTATGTACTTGCGGTTTATAAACATAAGCATGAAAAACACGCATATAACCAGAACAATGCCTATCTCTACTGTCTGACGAAGGGTATTCAGCAAAATCCCACGGTTGACCTTCGCCACCTCGATTTCGGTTCCGATCAGTCCCAGTTTCTGTCCGTCAATTATCAATGGAATATAATAGGTATAGGTATGACCGTAGTTATTATCCCATTCCTGAAATTCATCGGTGCGCTTTCCGGTGGACCACACCTTCCACTCAACAGGCTGCTCCGCAGGGGTATGGTGATACTGGTCTCCAAGATAGAGATATTTCCCGTCGGAATCTTCTTTTGCGGTCCGCTCCCCGTCAATCATATAATAGATGTCATACTCCTCCTGTCCGGGGGTGGAATTTGTCTCAACCGGCACGATATAATAGGTATAGGGCAGATCAAAAGAAGCTCTGGAATTCTCGAAGGCCAAAAGCCAGTATTCATGGGTAAATTTGAAATACGCCTCCTGAACATCAGGAGCCATATCTTCAAACTCCAGATCCTTCCAGAGGGTCTTTCCCGGATAATTCTTCGCAAAAAGCTCTTCGTATTCGCTCTGGGCAGTGATATACTCATTGAAATCAAAAGGAATCTCGCTGGTTTTATAATGATTCATGAAATAATTCTGATAGGTAATGAAATCATCACCGTCGGCGAGAATAAGACTCTCCAGATAGTCTCCGACCTCCCGGATGCTGTCCCGGCATTCCTGGGTATAGGTATTCATCTGAGAGAAATAAGTGGTAATGGCACAAAGGATCAGCGTAACCACCGTGAATATCACAAACAGAATTGAAAATTTGAACAACAGACCGTCAGTCGTCTTTTTCATACTTTTCTCCCGCTTCGGCTCACATCCCGGCTCCAACTCCGTTCAGGGCTTCGCCGCTGCCGCTGTCATCTCCGATCTCTTCGTCTGAAAGCTCCCCCTCGTCTGAAGTCCCCTCTTCATCTGAAAGCTCCTCTTCACCGGAAGTTTCTTCTTCCTCCAGAGGTTCCAGCTCCGGATAATCCTCCTCTTCCCCCTCTTCGTCCGTTTCCTCTCCTTCTTTTTCCTCCCCGGTGACATATTCATCATAAATATTGTCAAACTCCTTCGCCAACGGCGAGGAGCAGGCGGAAAAAAGGAGGACAGGGAGCAGGCAAAGAAACAGCAATATTATTCTGTATGACGGCGCCGCGTTAAAACACGCGGCGCCATCTGATTCTTTAATTCTACCTGAACCTGACTCCATCACCTCAGCCCTGGTTTGACTGGTTGTCGTAGAGAGTCACCAGTCCTTCAAGGTAGTGATAATGCTCTTTGGCATGCTCTGCCGCAGCCGCAAAGAGCTTGTCAGCCTTATCGGGATTAACCTTCTTCAAAGCCGTGTAACGGGCCTCTCCGTCCAGGAACTCCTGATATTCCTTTGTTGCAGGCTTGGAATCCAGGATAAACTTCTTTTCAAGGGCGGGATTGAACCTGAAGAGATTCCAGTAGCCGGTCTCGACAGCCTTCTTCTCTTCGTCCATGGCCTTGCCCATGCCTGCGCGGATCCTGTGATTGATGCAGGGTGCATAGGCAATGATGAGCGACGGGCCGTGATAGGCCTCAGCCTCGGCAATAGCCTTGACGCACTGCTGCATGTTGGCGCCCATGGAAATCTGGGCAACGTATACATAGCCGTAGCTCATGGCGATAGAGGCAAGATCCTTCTGCTTGATCTCCTTGCCGCCCGCGGCGAACTGCGCAACCGCACCGGTGGGAGTAGCCTTGGAGGACTGTCCGCCCGTATTGGAATACACCTCGGTATTAAATACGAAGATATTCACGTCCTCGCCTGAGGCCAGCACATGATCCAGACCGCCGAAGCCTATATCAAAGGCCCAGCCGTCGCCGCCGAATACCCACTGGGATTTCTTGGCAAGGAAGTCGGCGTTTTTCACGATATCCTTCGCTTCCGCGGAGTCGATGCCCTTGCAGGCTTCCACGAGAGCCGCAGCCGCGTCGGTATTAAGAGCAGTCGAATCATAGGTCTCGATCCACTTGTCGGCGGCTTCCTTAACGGAGGCGTTCTCCGCGGCAAGCTTCTCAACCTTTGCCCTTAAGTTTCCTCTCATGGTCTTCTGGGCTAAATACATACCGAAGCCGAACTCGGCGTTATCCTCAAAGAGGGAGTTATCCCAGGCGGGACCGCGTCCCTGCTTGTTAACCGTATAAGGTGTGGAAGGCGAGGAGTTACCCCAGATGGAGGAGCAGCCCGTCGCGTTTGAGATATACATACGGTCTCCGAAGAGCTGGGTCACAAGCTTCGCATAAGGAGTTTCGCCGCAGCCCGCACAGGCGCCGGAGAACTCAAGGAGCGGAGTCTTGAACTGGCTGCCCTTGACGGAATCAACCTTAAACTTCTCCACAACCTCTGTCTTCTCGTCAAGCTCCACGGCATAATCGAAGTATTTCTGCTCCGCCTTAAGCGCATCGTCCAGAGTCTTCATTTCGAGGGTCTTGACATCGCCCTTGTTGCCCAGACATACATTCGCGCAGGAGCCGCAGCCCAGGCAGTCCATATCGGAAACCACAACCGCGAACTTCATGCCGTCCACGCCGTTCATGTCCTTTATCTTCATGCCTTCGGGAGCCTTTGCGGCTTCGTCGGCCGTCATCGCCGAAAGACGGATTGCGGCATGCGGACATACATAGGAGCAGAAGCCGCACTGCACGCACTTCTCGGGATTCCATACCGGAACCGCCACGGACACGCCGCGCTTCTCGTATGCCGCCGCACCGGAAGGAGTGGAGCCGTCCGTATATTTTGCAACGATGGATACCGGGATGGAATTTCCTTCCTGGGCACTGACCTTGATCTGCACGTTGTTGACGAAATCGATGACTTCCTGTCTGCCCTTCTCGGCCTTCGGATAGTCGAGTCCTTCATCCTTGCAGTCCTTCCAGCTTTCGGGAACGGAAACTTCAACCAGCCCCGTGGCGCCGAGGTCAATGGCGTTCCAGTTCTTCTGGACAACGTCGTCGCCCTTTAAGCCGTAGGTCTTCTTGGCAGCCGCCTTCATGTGCTCAATGGCCTCGGACTCGGGAATGATACCCGTGAGCTTGAAGAATGCGGACTGAAGAATTGTATTGATCCTTGTGGGGCCCATTCCGGACTCGATGCCCAGCTTCACGCCGTCAATCGTATAGAATTTGATATTATGGTCGGCAATATACTTCTTGATCTGTCCGGGAAGGTGGCTGTCGAGCTCCTCGCCGGTCCACGGGCAGTTAAGAAGGAAGGTGCCGCCGTCCACCAGCTCCTGAACCATGTTGTACTTACGCACATAGGCTGCGTTGTGGCAGGCCACGAAATTCGCCTTATGAATAAGGTAGGTGGACTTGATCGGCTTGTCGCCGAAGCGCAGGTGGCTCATGGTGATGCCGCCGGACTTCTTGGAATCATAGTCGAAATAGGCCTGAACATACTTGTCGGTATTGTCGCCGATGATCTTGATGGAGTTTTTGTTGGCGCCCACGGTTCCGTCCGCGCCCAATCCCCAGAACTTGCAGCATACGGTTCCCTCGGGAGTGGTAACCAGCTCTTCGCCCGCATCCAGAGAAAGATTCGTCACGTCATCGATGATACCGATGGTGAAGGTGGGTTTCTCAGTATTCTTAAACACGGCCACGATCTGGTTGGGAGTCGTGTCATTGGAGCCAAGGCCGTAACGGCCGGACATAATCGGAACATCCTTGAACTCTGTTCCGCGTACCGCGCTCATGACATCCTGTGCCAGAGGCTCGGCGATTGAGCCGGGCTCCTTTGTCCTGTCGAGGACGGAGATGCGCTTCACGCTCTTCGGAATGGCTGCCACAAAGGACTTCACATCGAAAGGTCTGTAGAGGCGAACCTTGATCACGCCCACCTTCTCGCCCTTGTCCACGAGATAGTCGATTGTCTCTTCGATGGTGTCATTGACGGAGCCCATGGCCACGATAACGTGCTCCGCATCGGGTGCCCCGTAATAATTGAACAGCTTGTAATCCGTGCCGATCTTTTTGTTGATCTTGTCCATATATTCCTGAACAATGGCAGGAAGGGCGTCATAGGCGGGATTACAGGACTCTCTTGTCTGGAAGAAGACGTCCGGATTCTGTGCCGAACCCTTCTCGCAGGGATGATTGGGATTAAGGGCATTCGCGCGGAACTCATCAATCAGCTTGTAGTCGATGATATCTTCAAAATCCTCATTGGACCAGCAGTCGATTTTCTGAATTTCGTGAGAGGTTCTGAAGCCGTCAAAGAAGTTGATGAAAGGAAGGCTGCCCTTAATGGCCGCCAGGTAAGAAACGGGGGTCAGATCCATGACTTCCTGTACGGAGGAAGCGCAAAGCATCGCACAGCCGGTCTGACGACAGGCGTAAACGTCGGAATGATCACCGAAAATGTTGAGGGCGTGGGTCGCAACGCAGCGTGCGGATACATTGAACACGCCGGGAAGCCTTTCGCCCGCCACCTTGTAGAGGTTGGGGATCATGAGAAGCAGTCCCTGGGAAGCGGTATAGGTGGATGTTAAAGCTCCGGCCACCAGAGAGCCGTGTACGGAACCGGCCGCGCCGCCTTCTGACTGCATCTCAACAATTTTTACGGTATTGCCGAAGATGTTTTTTCTTCCCTGTGTTGCCCATTCGTCGGTATGTTCCGCCATAGGCGAAGACGGCGTAATGGGATAGATCGCTGCCACGTCGGTAAAGATATAACCGGCATGCGCCGCCGCCTCATTACCGTCCATGGTCTTCTTGAATCTTGCCATGTTTCGTTTCCTCCTGCAGTAAAATGAATATGCTTTTTGCCCGCATAGCGGACGGTACCAGAAAATATGCACTCACCTGCCCGGGAATCACCCGGAAAGCAGGCGCAGCCACAAAGTTCATAATATCATAGGTAAAGAAAAAAGTAAATTAATTACCTGCCGTCTTATTTCTCAAGTATCGTTCTTAAGTCCTTTGCGGAAATCGTACGCAGGTAGTATTCCGGATCCTCGGTATAGGACCAGTTCGCAAGGAGCTTTGTCCACTCTCCGGCGGTGAACACCTCCTGACCTCCGGCTGTATCGGTATAAGTGACGTTTCCGTTTGCGTCCACGGGGAAACCGTATTTCGTTTTGGAAACCTGGGGAGCCGGCTGGGCCGGGACGTCTCGCTCCGGCGCTCCTGCCGGAGCGTTCCCGGAAAGAACCGCTGCCGCATCCTGTTCTGAAGCCTTATTCTCCTCCGCTGCTGCCGGAACGGGTATGGTTGTAGGCGTCACGCTTCCCGCGGTAATGGCTTTTCCTGCGTCCGACTGGAAGAAGCTTATAATCCCGGCCGCATCGGCGTGGGCCAGAGCCGCCGTGCCTCTCCCGTCCAGAATCGCCCTGTCTCCCGGATTATCAATAAAGCATTGCTCCACAATAACGGAAGGTATTCCCAGAGCCACACCGTTTCTGATAAGGCCGTAATAGTCTCCCTTGGAGCCCAGCTTTGTCTTCACTCCCTTGGACTCAAAGCCCAGAGCCTCGAACTGGGAAATAATTGATCTGCCCAGAGCCAGTCCCGTTGAATACCAGGTTCCGAAGGCAGAAGTCCAGACCTCTGTTCCGTGCTTGTCGTGAGGGCCGGAGGAATTGAAGTGTATGCTTATAAGGACATCCGCATTAACGGATTTCGCGTATATGGCTCTTTCCTCCAGTGACATGGACACGTCGGAGGTTCGTGTCATATACACGGTGTGCCCGGCCGCCTCCAGCTCGGCTTTAACCCTCCCTGCCACATCCAGGTTCAGAGCTTTTTCCATATAGGGCGGATACAGGGCTCCGCAGCCCGTAGTTCCCGGCCCGCCATGCCCGGGATCCAGACAGATTACCGCCCCGAAACAATTCAGTGAAAAAAACAGGACAGACAACAGTGTCAGACAGGTGGTTACTGTAATTTTATTTTTCATGATTCCTCCATGCTTTCAGGGGTAAAGAGTCTTTTGATCCTGAAATGATGCCGCGGATTCCGCCGGCCCTACGCGATGCTTTGACCAGACAATCCGCTGTGTTTTATATAAGCCGTGGTAGCCGCTCATTATGTAGGACACCGCAATGCTGATAACATAATACAGTATTCCTTCAAATCCGAAAAGCTCCGTTATCAAAAGCAGGGTACTTACCGGACAGTTTGTCACTCCGACAAAAAGCGAAGCCATCCCGCAGGCGGCAGCCAGGGAAGGGGAGAGCCCGAAAAGCTTCCCCAGAGTGCAGCCCAGCGTAGCTCCGATAAAAAGCGAAGGCACTATCTCTCCTCCTTTATAGCCTGCTCCGATGCAAATCGCGGTAAAAATCATCTTCATTATAAAAGCGTACCAGACTGCATCGCCGTGAAGCGCCCTCTCGATAACCGGAAGCCCTCCTCCCAGATAGTCCGTACTGCCCATAAGCACCGATACAAGAACAACCGCCGTTCCGGCAAGAAAAACCGTGGGATACATCGAAGGAAAAAGGTGCTCCAGAAAGTCCTCGGTATGTCCCAGAAGCTCACAGAAAAAAGTGCTTACAAGGGCGGCGATTATTGCAATCAGCACGATCAGAAGTATGGATAAAAGGGAGATATCCGGCACAACCACATCCCCGAAATGCTCCGGAGTCACTCCGAAGGCAAGAGCGATCCTCGAAGCGGCAAACGAAGCGCATACACAGGGGATCAGCGCTGAATAGTGCATAATTCCGACGCTCTCCACCTCCATGGCAAAAAAAGCCGCCGCCACCGGAGTTCCGAAAATCGCGGCAAAGGCCGCCCCCATGGAAGACACGATCACAATAATACGGTCATTTTCATCAAGCTTAAGCTTCTCTCCCAGAAAACAGCCCATGGAGCCGCCCAGCTGAAGAGCCGCCCCCTCTCTTCCCACCGAAGCCCCGAAAAGATGGGAAATAACTGATGAAATAAAAATCAGGGGAGCTATTTTATAAGGAACATGTTCTCTTCTGTGAATCGCCCGTATAACCTGATTGGTACCCTTTGTCTCATCCCCTCCGGTAATCCTGTAAAGGAAAATAATCAGCATTCCTGCCGGAGGAAGGAGGTAAATCAGCCACGGATGGTCTGTTCTCACCCCTGTAACAAAGGTTACCAGGGCGGCAAAAACCGCAGCCACTATTCCGACCAGAGAGCCGCATAAGGCGGAAATCAGAATCCATTTTATGAGGTAACGAAAATTTTGCAGGGTTTCACGCATGAGATTTTTCATAAAATCACCTTAAAAATTTTCAATTGGTGCTTAATAATCTCCGCTCATAGATGCACAACCGGATTCTTAAACCGGCACACACCTGAATAGCACCCGGTATTCATACAGTCAAGAAAGGAGCCCCGATACCGGGGCTCCGAATAATTTTTACTTTATTTTGTGTCTTAAAAAAATTTTTCAACAATATCTTGTGGACTTTGTTTAAGTTTGCATTCCCGTGTCAATCAATTCGCCCCGAAAATGATTGAAAAACTCCCGTTATCAATTCCCGTTCAGACTCTTGATAATATTGGGCAGCTCCGCATCCACCGTTTCATTATCGAGCTGGCAGGTTCCCGCGTTGGCATGCCCGCCTCCGCCATAGCTTAAGCAGAGCTCGCCGATATTGACGTTCGAATTCCTGTTTACGATGGATTTGCCTATCATAACCGCGGTATTCTGCTTCTTGAAACCCCAGGCCACATGAACGGAAATCTCGACCTCCGGATGCATCGCGTATATCATGAATCTGTTTCCGGTATAAATGGGATCCTCATTTCTGAGGTCCACGATTGCCACCTTGTCATTAATTCTCGTCACTTTTTCAAGCTGCGCCTTAAAGAGCTCCTGCTGTTTGAAATAGAGATCCACACGCTCCTTTACATCGGGAAGCTGCAGAATATCCTCAATACTGTGCTCCAGACAGTAATCTATAAGCTCCATCATCAGGTCATAATTGGAAATTCTGAATTCATGGAAACGGCCGAGTCCGGTCCGGGCATCCATAAGGAAATTCAGAAGAACCCAGTCCTTCGGTTCAAGTATCTCTTCCACTGTAAAATCCGCGCTGTCCCCTTTATCCACGGCCTCCATTATCTCGTTGGAAACTCGTTTAAAGGTATCCGCCCCACCGTAATAATTATATACGACCCTGGCGGCGGATTTCGCATGTCCCTCGATTATGAACTTTTCCCTGGCTTTTTCGGACTTTACCCGCTTCAGCTCACTTTCATGATGATCAAATGCAATTCCCACCCTTTCGTCAAAAGGAAGGTTCGTAGTGATATCGTCCTCTGTTATTTCAATCTTGCCATCCTGAACATCCTTTGGATGGACGAACTTTATCTCATCAATCAGATTAAGTTCTTTCAGGAGCATAGCACAAACCAGCCCGTCAAAATCACTTCGTGTAACTAATCGTCTGCTCATTTCCGCCTCCGAATCCGCTCATATTTACGCCTTTATATTAACGCTTTGTTTTATTTTATCATGATATTAACTGAATACCAAGAAAAATCTTAAAAAGGTTCATCTTTAAAAAGGCTCCTCATCCGAATAACACCTAAAGCAGAAAAAAGGCAATATAAAGGATTAAAATAATTTAGTAAACATAATATTTAATTCTATTTTAATAAATATCGATTTTAAGAGTATTTATTAAAATTTCAATTTACATAATTTATTAACGTAATGTTTTTCATTTTATAACCCACTGTTTGCCTGCGGGACAGAATTCCCGGCCGCATAAACCACCGTTTCGGTCTTTTTCTTATTTCAATTCATCCTCCAAAGCGGAGCACATAAAAAAACACACGCTATAAAACCTGAAAATTCATGTTTTATAACGTGTGTCATTTTTAGTTGGTAACAAAACGTTCCTTACGCCGAAGCAAACCCCTTGCGCATTGTAAATACGTTCTGTCCCTCTTTGTATTGATATTCGGTCACATCCATGCTCTTTTTCACCATAAATATCCCCAGGCCGCCTATCTTCCGCTCTTCCGCGGAAAGCGTCACGTCAGGATCCTCTTTTGCAAGAGGATTGTAAGGTATCCCTCTGTCAAAAAAGGTTATCGAAACCTCGGGAGCGCTTTCGGCTATGGATAAAACTATTCTGGCGTCTCCCGTTTTCGGCGTGTAGGCATAATTAGCAATATTTACGAAAATCTCTTCCACGGCAACATCAATCTGAATCTGTACCTTCGGAGGGCATTCCGCTTCCTCAAGATTTCTGTCTACAAATTCCAGTACATCGTCCAGCCTGTCCACAGCCGCTTCGATTGTAAGCTCGTCGGTTTTAACCACTTAAAATTTTCTCCCGCGGCAGATTATTCGATCGTAAGAATGTCTACAAAGCCGGTTACATCGAAAATATCCATAATATCTTCATTGGCGTTTTTGATTACCATTTCGCCCTGTTTATTCATTACCTTCTGCGCCGAAAGCAGGACTCTCAGTCCGGCTGAAGAAATGTACTCAAGAGAAGAAAAATCAAACTCCAGCCTTGTTATTCCATCTACAGAGGACTTAAGATCCGCCTCAAGCTCCGGCGCGGTAGTGGTATCAAGTCTCCCTTCGAGGGCAACAACCAGCTGATCTCCGTTTTGTGTTTTATTGATAGTCATTTCAGGTACCTTCCTTTTGTCTGATTCATTGAAAAAGATACGTGCAACATCTTCGATTATAAAAAATATATTGCACTCCTGTCAATCCAACTTCAGTATTATATCACACAATAAACGCTCCTGCGAGATTTTTTTCTTCTGTACCCGTTCTGTTCCCGGTGATATAATAACCTGAAAAAGAAGGAGAAAAAAACATGGCATGGTATGACGAAGCGATTTTTTATCATATTTATCCGCTGGGACTTTCCGGCGCACCCGCCGAAAACCGGTATGACGGCGTTACTCACGCTCTTAAGGAACTGACCCCCTGGATAAAGCACATAAAAAAGCTGGGTTTCAATGCCCTTTACATAGGTCCCCTTTTCGAATCGGGAAGCCACGGGTATGACACCACCGACTACCGTTCGCTGGATTCCCGTCTCGGAGACAACGCCGATTTAAAGAAATTTGTAAGCGACTGTCATAAAGAAGGAATCCGGGTAATCCTGGACGGGGTGTTCAACCACACCGGACGGGACTTCTTTGCCTTTAAGGATCTTAAAGAGCACAGGGAAAATTCCCGATACCGCGACTGGTACTGTAATGTAAATTTTCAGGGAAACAATGAATACAACGACGGTTTTTCCTATGACAACTGGGGCGGCTACAATCTCCTCGTCAAGCTCAATACCTGGAACGGCGAGGTCAGGAACTATATCTGCGACACCGTACGTTTCTGGGTTAAGGAATTTGATATCGACGGCCTCCGGCTCGATGCCGCCGATGTTCTGAATTTTGACTTTATGAAGGCCTTAAGAGGCGTTGCAAACGAGGTCAAACCGGAATTCTGGCTCATGGGGGAGGTGATCCACGGGGAATACAACCGCTGGGTCAACGACGGAACTCTCCATTCGGTCACAAACTACCATCTCCATAAGGCTCTCTTCTCGGGGCACAACGACCACAACTATTTTGAAATCGCCCACACAGTAAAACGCCTTAATGACATGGGAGTCAACCGCCCCGACGGCTTCAAGCTGTATAATTTTACGGACAACCACGATGTAGAGCGTATACACACAAAGCTCAATAACAAGGACCATTTTACGCCGGTGCATATCCTGCTCTATACCCTTCCGGGAATCCCCTCGGTCTATTACGGCTCCGAATTCGCCATCGACGGAAAAAAGGAAGCCGGTTCAGACGCATCTCTCCGGCCAGCCCTTAATCTTAAGGACTATAAGGACGCGTATAAGAGCAATCCCGCCACAAAACTTATCTCAAAGCTGGGGGAAATCAGGAGAAAAACCCACGCCCTGTCCTTCGGCAGCTACCGCGAGCTCCTTTTAACCAACCGCCAGTACGCGTTTGAAAGAAACGACGGAAAGACAAGTGTCATTACAGCTGTCAACAACGACGAAAATCCGGCAAATCTCTCTGTTCCCGCTTCCGGTGCCAGGGAATATACCGGAGCGCTTTCCGGCAGGAAAATACCGGTTTCCGACGGCCGCATAAACTTTTCTCTCGAAGCCTCCGACGGGGAAATCTGGCTTCCGATGGAGGACGCGAAATGATCACAGGCGATTTTCACGTCCATACCACGCTTTCCACCGACGGCAGATCAGACATGAAGGAAATGATAGATGCCGCCTCTGATAAGGGTATCCGCATCATCTGTTTTACCGAGCACATGGACTATGACAATGTCTTCGGGAACGGGGATGAGGCCTTTGTGGTGGATATGGACGCATATCTGAGAAGTTTTGATGAATGCAGGCAGTACGCTGAAAACAAGGGTGTGGAAATACGCTTCGGAATTGAACTGGGACTGCAGACCTATCTTGCGGATTATTACCATTCCCTTGCCGAGGGGCGGCCTTTTGATTTCATCATCGGCTCCTCCCACATAGTCCGGCGGATGGACTGCGCCTTTCCCACTTATTTCGAGGCTTTCCCCTCTGTCCATGACGCAGTCGAAGCCTACTTTGATGCCGAGGTTGCAAACGCCATGTGTCATAATGACTTTGACATCTACGGCCACCTGGACTATGTTCTGCGTTACGTCCCGGATGAAGACTTTGTATTTTCACCCGAAGAATATACGGACTCCCTGGACAGACTTTTAAATACACTTATAAAAAAGGAAAAGGGAATCGAAATCAATACCGGAGGGTTCCGCAGCCGTCTTAACACCTCAAACCCCGCACCCTATATTGTGCGGCGCTACCGTGAGCTGGGAGGAACACTTATCACGATCGGGTCTGACGCCCATGTTGCCGCGGATCTCGCCTCATACTTCACAGAGGCGGAAGAAATATTGAAAGAAGCCGGTTTCCGTCAATACGCCGTCTATAAAAACAGGAAGCCGGAGTTTATTGATCTATGAAAAAGGAAAAACAGCCCTCCTTTGATCTCATACGCGCCGTTTCGACGTTTGTTATCGTTCTCTTCCACTTCAGCTACAGCTTTGTCGAGTATTCGGTGCAGGGAAACTACATCTTTATCATGCTCTATGCCAACGGAACCTGGGGCAGTGTTTTTGTGGCGCTCTTTTTCATGCTGTCCGGCGCTTCCCTTATCTATAACCACGAAGACATGACCTTAAAGGATGTGCCCCGTTTTTATTTCAGGCGTTTTCTTGCCATCTTCCCCATGTTCTATATCGTCTGGATCATAGTCTATATTTCCAACTCCAGGTTACTCGGAACCTGGCACTGGGGAGGGCCGAATAAAAACTACCTGCTTTCCCTTTTCGGCGTGGACGGCTATTTTATGCACCACGGTATGAATTATTACTGCATAGGCGAATGGTTTTTAGGCGCCATCATCATGATATATCTCCTCTTCCCTCTGTTAAAGTTTCTTTTCATGAAATTCCGCATACCCTCTACCATTCTTCTGACGGCTGTTTATATTTTCAATGTCTACAGACATCTGCTTTCCAGCGCTCCCGATAAAAATCTCTTCATCGTCCTGGTTAAATACTATAATTCCCACATAACCGTACCCGACGCAAGGTCACTGTGGACCTGCATCATGGCTTTCTGGATCGGGATGCTTATTATAACCTACAGGGATATTCTTATAAAAAAATGGCCGGCTCTCGCCGCCCTCGTTGTATTTCTGATTATGACGTTTATAAATCTCAATCTCAATGATATTTTCTCCGCCACAATCTGCGCCACAGCCCTTTATATTCTCTTTTCCTTCTGTTCGGAGAGAATATTGCGCATAAAGGCGGTACGGTGGCTTGTCAATCTCATCAGCCGGTATTCCTACGGCATTTTTCTTGTACACCACGTAACGATATATTACTTTATGAAACGCTTCTGTTCGATAACCTTCAATATTCCCTTAAGCATCCTGGTCTTTGTGTTTGTTTTCGCGGTTATCATACTTCTGTCCATAATACTTACCGAATTCACGAATCTTCTGCTCCGCCGCGTACGTACTGTGCCGAAGAGCTCATAATTTCCGCACCATACCTCCGGCAAGCTCTGTTTCCGTAAGAGTCTCATTCATGCTTCCGGTACGATATCCCAGTACATCCAGGGTCACGTAAGTGAATCCGATTTTCTTAAATTCTCCGTATACCCGCGTTCTGATCTCATCCTCCATGAATCTTCCGAATTCATCAGGGACAAGCTCAATTCTGGCAATATCCCCATGAATTCTGACCCTGAGCTGGCTGAAGCCCAGGTCAAGCAGGAACTGCTCGGCACGGTCCACCATCTTAAGCTTCCTTTCGGTTATCTCCTCCCCATAAGGAAAACGGCTTGAAAGGCAGGCAAAGGACTGCTTATTCCATGTAGGAAGCCCGAAGTATTTTGATAAGATCCTTATCTGTTCCTTTGAGAAGCCCGTATCTCTTAACGGACTTTTGATATTCAGCTCGGCCACAGCCATAAGTCCCGGTCTGTAATCCCCGTTATCGTCAATATTGGAGCCTTCGGCCACCTCTTTAATTCCTTCCCTGCCGGCGATATCACGGATTTTTTCAAACAGTTCATGCTTGCACAGATAGCAGCGGTTCTTCGGATTACGGGAAAACCCTTCTATCGCGAGTTCCTCGGATTTTACGACTGTATGCGCGATCCCGTACCGCCTGCAAAAGGCCTTTGCTTCTTCAAGTTCTCTTTCCGGAAAAGAACAGGAGGATGCCGTTACCGCTAAAACCTTTTCGCCCAGAGCTTCTTTTGCGGCATACAGAAGGAATGCGGAATCAACCCCGCCCGAGAAAGCAACCGCCAGGCTTTCAAAAGAACGCAGGCAGGTCTTCAGCTCTTCATATTTTTCCAGTAAAAAATTGTCGGGGCTTTCATTTATATTCATCTGTTACCTCGAAACCGCCGGAATTTTTATACTCTTTACTTCCGTTAATTAGTATAACATCCCCGAAAAACAGCTGCAATAAAAGCCGCATTATGCTATTATGGACAGGTCAGAAGTTGCAAACTGCTGAAAGGAGATGATACTTTGAATAATTCGAAAAGGTTAACCACATTTCTCCGTGTAGTGCTGATAATGCTTGTATTTGCCGCATTCACAGTTACAGTCTACGCGTCACCCGAAGAAGCCCTCACGGAAAACTGGTTCCCCGGCTCACCGGCGGCGAAGAGCCTCAGGGATTATGTGACAAAAGTCACCAATGAAGACGATCCGGAAAATTTCATCCCGGCAAAAGACCGTATCGCTGTTTTCGACATGGACGGGACTCTGACCTGTGAGACATTCTTTACATACTATGACACAATGATGTTTATTGATTACTGCAACAATCAGCTGGACGATAATGACCGGCTTTCGGAAAAAGATAAAAAAGAATTAAAACAGGTTGCTGCTGAAATAACCCCGGATTACAAAGCCGGCGAAGAGCTTGCAAGGAATTTCGCCAGGGCCTATAAAGGCATGACTGTTGATGAGCTCTATGATTACGCTGTTGAATTCGTCAGGAAAGAAACCAGCAGCTTTGAGAATATGCGTTATATCGACGGTTTTTATCTTCCGATGGTGGAGCTTGTAAAATATCTGTATGAGAACGACTTCACGATTTATGTAGTCAGCGGTACGGAGCGCACAACCACGCGTGCGATCGTTGCGAATTCCCCGATCAAGGACTATGTCACGCCAAACCACGTGATCGGTACGGAGTTTGAGATAAAGCTGGAAGGTCACGAGGACACCCCGTCAAATATGGATTATAAATACGGTGAAGATGGTCAGGATGACAAACTGGTGATCACGGGCGGCTTTATCCAGAAGAATCTTAACGCGAACAAAACCATATATATCGAGAGAGAGATCGGACAGCGTCCGGTGCTGGCTTTCGGGAACAGCGGAAGCGATACCAGCATGATGAATTATGCACTCATAGACAATCAGTATCCCTCTGAAGCCTATATGATAATCGCGGATGATGACGAAAGAGAATGGGGAACCCAGAACTGGGAGGAAAAATCAAAAGAAAACTCCGAAAAGGGCTATATCCCCGTTTCAATGAAAAATGATTTTGAGCGCATCTATCCCGAAAAGATTTCAAAAGCCGCGGCACAGTATCAGCCTTCTGATGAAGATACTGCCAGGGCTTCCGACGGAGAACCCATTGATTATTCCGAAACATTTCCTTCCTGGGATCCTGACAGCAAACCCTTAAAAGAGCTGGTTGCTTTTGTGACCGATTGCACAGACGAATCAGGTTCAGGTTATCTTGAGCCGGCAGACCGTATAGCCACCTTTGACATGGACGGCACCATACTCTGTGAGAAGGCCCCTGTCTACATAGACTACTGTCTGACGATGTATCGTGTACTCGATGATCCTGATTACAAGGCCACCAAAGAGGAGCGCGACGCCATGAATGAGATACGCGACCACGCATATTCAGCCGGGGAGACCTTCCATCCGGAAAGCCTTACCAAGGATGATCTTGTCGCGTCAGCCTTCGCCGGAATGACTCCCGAAGAATTCCGCTCTTATGTGGTCAATTTCGCTGACAGCGTGGATGCGGTGGGCTTTGAAGGGATGACCTACGGAGAGTCGTTCTACAAGCCCATGACAGAGGTAATAGCCTACCTTAAGGCCAACGATTTTGACGTATGGATGGTTTCGGCCTGCGAACGCGAGGTGGTTCGCTCTCTTGTTGAACGCTTCGGCATCCCGTATGACCATGTTGTCGCTACCGACGTGCCTTATGTCGCTTCCGGAAAGGGCGACGAAAAGGCCGATGAGTACAACATGGGCAAAGACGAGGAGATATTGCTCGGCATGCCGCTTGATCCTGTGGAATGCGGCAAATCCGGTAAGAGCGCTGCCATTGCCCGTGAAATAGGTAAACAGCCGGTACTTGCGTTCGGCAACAGCTCCGGCGATTACTCAATGTTAAACTATGCCGAGGGTAATAAAAAGCACGAAGGCATGGGCTTTTTCATAGTATGCGACGACACCGAAAGGGAATACGGAAATTCCGAAAAGGCCTCCGAATACTATGACGAGGCTGAAAAGCAGGGCTGGACAGCCATTTCAATGGCAAATGACTGGAAAACCATCTACGGCGATAACGTTAAGAAAACCGGACTGCCTCTGGCAGATAAGGATGAGGAGCTTGACGAGGCGGCATAAGGCTTTACACCGTTAAAAATTTCGAAAGGCTGCGAAAATATTTCGCAGCCTTTCGACTATAACAGTGGATGCCTTCCTTTCAAACTGATCTATCCCTTGAATCGAAAACACAGCATAGTAATATCATCAAACTGATCGGCTTCCCCGACAAACACCCGGACATTCTCCCGTACCCCGGCCAGCATCTCCTCCAGGGATTTGTCCTTTTCCCTGTTCAGGGCAGAGAGCAGCCGGTCGGAACCATACTGCTGCTCTTTCTTATCAATAGCTTCCGGAACGCCATCCGTATAGACAAAGATTTCATCGCCGGGAGAAATTTTAAACTCATATTCCTTCGGCCGGACGCCCTCGATAGTGGCCAACGGCGGCGTATGCTTATCCTTTATGTACTCATAATCACCCTTCACCCGCCGAACCGCCGGAAACTCATGTCCTGCATTGGCACAGCGCACCGCGCCTGTATTAAGATCCACGATTCCGATCCAGGCCGTAACAAACATCTCCGCATCATTTCCCGGAGCAGGCAATACGGGTAAACGAGCCCACCCCGAAGAACTCTCCGACGATAAACCTTTCTATCCCCCCGATCAGTCCTGCGATCAGGCCGGATACCGGGCTGAAAAAGAGTCCCGCAGCCAGCGGACCGATATCCCGGACGTTCAGCAGCATATCCCCGTAGTCTATGCCGTAATGCGTTGACAGCACCGAGCACAGACCATAGATCAGGCCGATAAGAAGCTTCTCCGACCCCTTCAGCTTTCGATTCTTCGTGACTTTCCAGATAATTCCGGATAAGAGCATGTATGCCAGCGTCACCGCCGACATCTTAAGGATCATTAATGCCATATTTTAACTCTCAGATTTCCGAAATCTCCTCCTGAGTAAGGCACCTCAGGCCCTTTGCCGCAAGCGCCGCCTCCGCCGCCTTTGTGTCGGAAACACGGAAAATCATGTAGGCCTGTCCCGTGGCCTTTCCTCCGAGGGAGGAATACATGTATTCCAGATTGACATTTGCCTCAGTAAAAACTTTGAGCAGATTGTTGAGTCCTCCCACCTCATCGGATATTACGTATGAAAGCACGGGTGTCAGGGACGCAACAAAATCCGCGTCCTTAAGCACATTTGTAGCCTCCAGCGCATCGTCCACAATAAGGCGTGCAATACCGAAATCCTTTGTTTCCGCCACAGAGAGGGCACGAATCCCTATTCCCCCGTCAGATAATACCTGGGTCATCCTGTTTAATTTCCCCGGTTTGTTTTCAAGAAAAACAGAAATCTGCTTTATACTCATGATACTCCTCCTTTCATAAGGTCCCTTATAACTTTCTGTTATCTATGACCCGGACTGCCTTTCCCTCACTTCTCTCAATGCTCTTAGGAGCCACAAGTGAAACCTTGGCCTTGATCCCAAGCATGGATTTAAGCCCGTCCATCAGCTCCTTCTGCTTTAACTCGATATCTCCCACGTTGTCGGCAAACATCTCCGGTGTCATCTCCACATGCACATCCAGTGTATCGGTATTGTTTACCCTGCCCACAATGATCTGATAATTCGCGGCATAGCCGTGGTTAATCAGCACTGTTTCGATCTGGCTCGGGAAAACGTTGACTCCGCGGATAATCAGCATATCGTCCGAACGGCCCTTAGGCTTAGCCATCCTGACAAAGGTCCTTCCGCAGGAGCACTTTTCTGTGGTCAGAGTGCAGATATCCCTGGTTCTGTACCTTAACAGCGGGAAAGCTTTTTTATCAATCGAGGTGAAAACAAGCTCTCCCTGACTCCCCGCCGGAAGCACCTCTTCCGTATCGGGATCAATTATTTCCGCGATGAAATGATCCTCGTTTATATGCATTCCGCCCTGAGCTGAGCATTCAAAAGCCACACCCGGACCGGACAGTTCAGTGAGCCCGTAGATATCGTAGGCCTTAATTCCCATGGTCTTCTCGATATCCCTGCGCATCTCCTCCGACCAGGCTTCGGCTCCGAAAATCCCGGCTTTTAAGGGAATGTCGTCGGGCCCCAGGCCCATTTCCTTCATTCTCTCCCCCAGATAGGCCGCATAGCTCGGAGTGCAGCAGAGTATCGTGGCTTTGAGGTCCATGATAAACATGATCTGCCGGTCGGTGTTTCCAGAACTGGTGGGAATCGTGAGACACCCGACCTTATGAGACCCCCCGTTAAGTCCCGGCCCTCCGGTGAAAAGTCCGTAGCCGTAGGAAACCTGGCATACGTCCTCATCGCTCCCGCCGGCCGCAACGATGGCTCTGGCGCAGCATTCCTCCCAGAGATCGATATCCTCCTTTGTATAGAAGGCCACCACTCTCTTCCCGGTTGTGCCGGAAGTGGACTGGATTCTGACGCAATCCTTTAAGGGAGCTCCCATAAGTCCGTAAGGATAGGCCTCCCTCAGATCAGCTTTCGAAAGAAACGGAAGCTTATACAAATCATCCCGGGATCTTATATCCTCCGGTGTCACTCCCTTTTCTTCCATCTTCTTCCTGTAGTAGGCCACATTCTCCCACACGTGACGCACCTGCTTCACGAGCTTTTCGTCCTGAATCTCTTTGATCCGCTCAGGCGAAGCGCATTCAATTTCCTCCTGATAGTAACGTTCCATTTTTAACCCCTTTCTTTTAAAAAAACGAGCCGATACCCGAAGGCATCGGCCGACTACCTTTTTAGTTTATAATCTTCAGGAGCTGTTCCTGAAAAACATGAAATCACTTTCTCGGATGAGCCTTGTTATATACCTCTCTCAGATGAGAATGACTCATATTTGCGTAAATCTGTGTTGTGGAAATATCCGAATGCCCCAGCATCTCCTGAACCGCCCTCAGATCCGCGCCGTTCTCCACAAGATGGGCTGCAAAGGAATGACGAAGTGTATGAGGCGTAATGTCCTCCTTGATCCCGGCCTTTTTCGCGTAATACTTAATAAGCTTCCAGAAGCCCTGTCTGGACATCGGAATCCCGGAGCAGTTGACGAAAAGCGTATCTTCGTTTTTGTCCTCAATCATGGCGTCCCTGGAATGGGCCAGATAATTCATCAGGGCGATTTTAGCCTCTGCGCCGAAGGGAATAACCCTGTCCTTTGACGCGTCGTGACAGTCAATATAGTTCATTGTCAGATTGACGTCTCCAACCTTCAGGGTGATGAGCTCAGTAACCCGCATACCCGTTGCATACAGAAGCTCCAGCATCGCTTTGTCCCGAAGGTCCTTGGGAGTGTCTCCCCGCGGCTGATCCAAAAGCTTGACCACCTCATCAGGCGTTAAAATCTTCGGCGCCTTTTTCACGATCTTAGGCGATTTCAGATCTTCCGCGGGATTTTCATCCACATAGCCCATTTTTAGCAGAAAGTGGAAAAACGCTTTTACCGACGCGATGTTTCTGGACACCGTTGCCGCAGTGAAATTACGCTTTTCCAGATCCATAATATAGGCCGTCAGATGGGTCTTACGGATGTCACGAACATCCTTCACTCCTGATCCGTCCAGATAGGCGAGCAGCTTGGACAGATCCCTCTTGTAGGAGAGCTCCGTATTGTTGGAAGCTTTTTTCACATTATGTAAATAATTTATGAACTCCTGTAACTGCTCTTCCATCTTCCCCCGATCCTTCTCCCGTGCGAACGAAATACTTGCTTCCGCGCCACACGAACCATTATATCGGGTAAATAATGGAAAAGCAACCTTGTTTTTTCAGGGTTTTCCGCGTAAAATCCCCATTTTCAGGCAAAAACAACAACATGTCGTCCTCACCAAAATCGGTAATCGCAACATGTTGTAAAAAATTTTTTTATAAAAATTTTATTTTATGTTAACATTTTTATGGTGACTTTGTAAACCAACTGTACGCCATAATTGAGGCAATGGTCTTGGAATCCTGTATTTCTCCGTCAAAAATCATGGTTTTGAGCTTCTCCAGCTCAAAGGCCTCCACGTCTATGAACTCGTCGGAATCCAGATGCTGTTTTGTGGGAGTAAGGTCACGGGCAACATATACCTCTATCTTTTCATCGCAATAGGCAATAGCGGTAATAATCGTAATAAGATGCTCCAGCTTCTCAGACCTGTATCCGGTTTCCTCCTCCAGCTCCCTCAAGGCCGCCACCCGGAAGTTTTCCTCTCTGGAGTCCCTGCTGCCTGCCGGAATCTCCAGAGTAATCCTGTCCACCGAATGCCGGTACTGGCGGACCATGAGAATCCTTCCGTCATCAAGCACCGGAACCACAGCCGCCGCCCCCTTATGAAGCATCATATCGTATTTAACAAGCTGCCCGTCCGGAGTTTTCAGGGTGTCCTCATAAAACTCCAGCACCCTGGACTTTCTTAACAGCTTCCGGTCAATTGTCTGAAATTTCTGTACCATACTGCTCTCCATACGTTACGCGTGCGTTCTTACCTGTTTTTATCGTAGATAAGTCTGAGTCCGTTTAAGGTCAGAACGGGATCCATAGTGATCTCATGCCGGCAGTGGGGAATGATTACCCCGGAAAGACCGCCCGTCGCCACATGCTTTGTTTCATACCCCAGCTCTTCCTCAAAGCGATCTATCATGCCGTCCAGCATTGCTGCCTCTCCGTAAATAATTCCGCTTTTCATGGCATCTATGGTATTTTTTCCGATATACTTTTTTGGTGCTCCCAGGGACACAAGCGGAAGCTGGGCAGTCTGTGAGGAGAGGGCCTTAAGGGTCATATTGACGCCCGGCATGATGACTCCTCCTGAATAAACCCCGTCCTTATCGATAACAGCCATCGTTGTGGCAGTTCCCATATCGATAATCGTCAGCGGCGCCCCGTAGGAATCCATGGCCTCCACGCTTCCCACAATCAAATCCGAACCGATTGAGGCGGGATTGTCCATTCTTATATTAAGCCCGGTCTTTATCCCGGCACCCACCACCAGAGGATCGGTATCCATAAGCTTTCTGAGAGCCTCTTTAAGGATATGGGTAAGAGGAGGCACCACCGAGGCAATGATGGTGCCTTCAATCTCCTTTTCACCGACTCCGTGAATTTCCATGATGGTTTTTATAAGCATCGCATATTCCAGATCGGTTTTTCGAAGGTCGGTGGAAAAACGCTCCGTAAACCGGATTGTCTTTCCGTCCATGCAGCCGATCTCAATATTTGTATTTCCCACATCAAGCGCAAGAATCATCAGAAAATCCCTTCCTCCGGACAGTTCCCGGGTTTCAGGCGTGGGACACGCTCTTTTTGCCGCTCTCCTCTGTCTTCCCGCGAAGAGCCGTATTGATAATCGTTACAACAGCGGGAGCGAGAACGAGATTGATCACAAGCTCGGTTAAGAAATTGGTCCCCGCCAGTCCCAGAATCATATAAAGCCCGACGTTTGAAAATCCGAGGCCCGCTGCCCACCCGGCAATCGTGTCATAGAAAAAGAGCCGACAGCAGATAAGAAAGATTCCGGTATTGGTGACCGGCGCGGCAATACCCGCCAGAACGGCCGCGAGCAGCCTGTTCTTTTTCGATGTCGCACGATAAATAAGTCCCGACACCACACCTGCCATAGCGCCTTTGACGATGCAGGTAAAAATCGTACCGGGAACATTTACCGCCAGAAAAACACCGGCATCCGTCAAAAGCACAACCACGCCGAACACAAAGCCCAGCCAGGCTCCCGCGTACCATCCGTAAATCGCCGCTCCCACGATTATCGGAACCAGAACCAGAGTGATGTTAAAGACTCCGAAGCGGATTGACGAGGCAAAGGCCTGAAGCACAATCACCAGCGCGGTTAAAAGTCCGAGGCCCACAACAGTTGCTGTTTTCCTGTTCGTATTCATTTTTTCCTCCTGCTGACATTCCCTCTCCCGACGGTATCCGTCACGCGCACCATTGCCGTACAATCGCATCCGCCTTTTCGGGATATATCGCAGACTTAAAGTAACATTTTTCATCCGGAAAGACAAGAGAAAAACAATGAATTTTTCGTGAATCGCCGCGAACCGGCTATCCGATCATTCCTGTCTTATTCCGCGTCGATCGTGGATACTCCCAGCGTCACCTCCTCCAGAACATCAAGAAGCATGCGCACCGTATCGAGGGAGGTCAGCATCGTTATATTGTTCCGGGCCGTCAGACGGCGGATGGCGACGCCGTCCCCGTAATGCACCCCGGAAAGAATCGCCCTTGTATTGATGACATAGCTGACATACCCGGCCCTGATGGAGTCCAGCACCTCTTCGCTCCCTTCACTGGGCTTATGCCTTATTCTCGTGCGGATTCCGTGGGCCTTTAAAACCTCGCCGGTAAGGGAGGTCGCTTCAATATTAAAGCCCATGTTGTAAAAACGTCTGACAAGAGGAACGGCCTCCTCCTTGTCCTCGTCCGCCACGCTCACCAGAACAGTACCGTAATTACGCAGGGAATAGCCGGCGGCGATCATGGCCTTATAAGCCGCCCTGTGCAGCTTTTTATCATATCCTATAGCCTCTCCCGTGGATTTCATCTCCGGGGACAGATAGGCATCCATCCCCTGGAGCTTGGAAAAAGAGAAAGCGGGAACCTTCACATAGAAACGCTCCTTTTCGGCGGGATAACTTTCATATATTCCCTGCTCCTTAAGTGACACTCCGAGAATCGCAAGAGTTCCGATGTCCGCCAGGCTGTAGCCGGTGGCTTTGGACAGGAAGGGAACCGTCCTCGAGGAACGGGGATTAACTTCTATAACATAGACCTTCTCATTGCTGTCCACAATAAACTGAATATTGAAAAGCCCGATGATCCCTATACCTTTCCCAAGCCTTTCGGTATAGTCCAGAACGGTCTTTTTCACCTTTTCCGAAAGGCTGTAGGGAGGATAAACGCTGACGGAATCTCCCGAATGAACGCCGGTCCGTTCCACAAGCTCCATGATTCCGGGAACAAAGACCCTTTCGCCGTCGCAGACGGCGTCCACCTCCACCTCTTTTCCCCGGATATACTTGTCCACCAGCACGGGCTTGTCCTCGTCAACCTCCACGGCTGTCTTAAGATAGTCCCACATGGATTCCTCCTTCGCGACTATCTGCATGGCCCGCCCCCCGAGGACAAAGCTAGGGCGCACAAGGACGGGATAGCCCAGCTCACGGGCCGCGCTTATTCCCTCTTCCATGCTCGTTACCGCCCTGCCCGGAGGCTCCGGAATATTCAGGGATTCTAAGAGCTTTTCAAAGGAATCCCTGTTTTCCGCCTTCTCAATCGCGTCGCAGTCCGTCCCGATAATCTTAACGCCCCGTTCACGAAGAGAGGCTGCAAGATTGATTGCCGTCTGTCCTCCGAGAGTTGCTATAACGCCCTCCGGCTTCTCCAGCAGGATAATATTCATAACGTCTTCCGTATACAGAGGTTCAAAATACAGCTTGTCGGAGCAGGTATAGTCCGTCGAAACGGTCTCGGGGTTATTGTTGATTATGATCGCCTCAAATCCCTGCTTTTGTATTGTCCAGACCGCGTGAACCGTTGAATAGTCAAATTCCACTCCCTGTCCGATACGTATGGGACCCGACCCCAGAACTATTATCTTTTTCTTACCGGAAACAACGGATTCATTCTCCTCCTCATAGGTGGAATAAAAATAAGGGATGTAGCTCTCAAACTCGGAGGCGCAGGTATCTATCATTTTGTAGACCGGAAGGATTTTGTTCCTCACCCTGAGATTAAATATCTCCTCCTCGCTTCTCTCCCAGAGGAGCGCGATTTCCTTATCCGAAAAACCTTTTCTTTTGGCGGAATAAAGCTCCTCCATATCATCCGGATGCGTTTTAAGGGCCCTTTCCGTTTCCACGATATTACTGATTCCCCGGATAAAAAAGCGGTCGATTCCGGTTGTCCGGATAAGGCTGTCAATATCAACGTCCCGGCGGATTAACTCCGCAATGGCAAATATCCTGTCATCACGCCCGACACTTATATAGTCGTAAAGCTCCGGGGTGGCCATCACGTTGAATTTTTTCATATGAATATGATATGCTCCGTTTTCCAGGGAACGGATACCCTTTAAAAGGCTTTCCTCAAAGGTCCTGCCGATACTCATCACCTCGCCGGTGGCCTTCATCTGGGTGGAGAGCGTATTTAAGGCATCACTGAACTTGTCAAAGGGGAAACGCGGAAGCTTGGTTACGATATAGTCAAGCGCCGGCTCAAAGGAGGCCGGGGTATTGGCGATGCGGATTTCATCCAATGTCATGCCGATTCCGATCTTCGCCGAAACCCGGGCAATCGGATAGCCGCTGGCCTTGGAGGCAAGGGCCGAGGAGCGGGAAACCCGGGGATTTACTTCAATCAGATAATATTGAAAAGAGCCCGGATCAAGGGCAAACTGCACATTGCAGCCTCCCTCGACCTTAAGGGCCCTGATGATTTTCAACGCGCTGTCCCGGAGCATATGGTATTCCCTGTTCGTTAAGGTCTGGGACGGGCACACAACGACCGAATCCCCGGTATGTATACCCACCGGGTCAAGGTTTTCCATGTTGCAGATCGTTATTGCGGTATCATTGCTGTCGCGGATGACTTCATATTCGATTTCCTTATAGCCTTTAACGCTCTTTTCAATAAGCACCTGACCTACAGGCGACAATTCAAGAGCGTTTTTCATCAGCTCCGTAAACTCTTCCGGATTATCGGCAAAGCCTCCGCCCGTTCCTCCGAGCGTAAACGCGGGACGCAACACAACCGGATATCCTGTCTTTTCAGCGATCTCGAGCCCTTCTTCAAGAGAGGAGGCCGTATCGGAGGGGAGCACGGGTTCTCCCAGAGCTTCGCAAAGCTGCTTGAATTTTTCCCGATCCTCCGCCTGCTCGATGGACTCACTCCCGGTCCCTAAAAGCTCGGTGCGGCATTCCGAAAGAATACCTTTTCTTTCAAGCTGGATCGCAAGATTCAGGCCGGTCTGGCCTCCTATGCCGGGCAGGATGGCATCCGGCCTCTCATAACGGATTATCTTTGCGATATATTCAAGAGTTAACGGCTCCATATAGACCTTATCCGCAATGGCGGTATCGGTCATGATTGTTGCCGGATTTGAGTTGCATAAGACCACCTCATAGCCCTCCTCCTTAAGAGCCAGACAGGCCTGCGTTCCGGCATAGTCAAATTCCGCAGCCTGCCCTATCACGATCGGGCCTGAGCCTATAACAAGTACCTTTTTAATATCCGTTCTTTTAGGCATGTATCCTGTCTTCCTCCATCATCCGGACAAACCGGTCAAAGAGATACGCGCTGTCCTGCGGTCCCGGAGCGCTCTCGGGATGGTATTGCACCGAAAAAACACGCTCCTTTTCGCTTCTTAATCCCTCCACGGTCTGGTCAAGAAGATTTTTATGGGTTATCTTAAGCAAAGTTCCGGAAAGACTTTCTTCCTTCACCGCATAGGAGTGATTCTGGGAGGTGATTTCAATTTTTCCGTTTTCAAGGTTCCTTACGGGATGGTTGCCTCCCCGGTGGCCGAATTTCAGCTTATAGGTTTCCGCCCCGCAGGAGAGGGCAATTATCTGGTGCCCGAGGCAGATTCCGAATACAGGAAAACTCCCGATAAGCTCTTTCACTGTCTCAATTGTCTCCGGCACATCTGCGGGATCCCCGGGCCCGTTGGAAATAAAGACTCCGTCCGGCTTCATGGAACGTATTGTATCCGCCGGAGTGTCCCAGGGCACTATCGTCAGTCTGCATCCGCGTTTTAAAAGGGAGCGTACTATATTTTTCTTCATGCCGCAGTCGATGGCCACAACGTGAGGCCCTGATCCCTCTCCCTTCAGCTCCCGTATTTCCGGGGAGCTTACCCTGGATACCGCATCCCTCGGCATGGTATAGGCTTTAAGCTTCTTAAGACCTTCCTCAAGAGGGGTATCCGCTTTTGTCAAAAGCACCTTCCGGCTTCCGTAGTCGCGGATGGAGCGGTTAAGCTTTCTCGTGTCCAACCCGTAAATACCGGGTATCCCGAAACGCCGCATCACCTCCGAGAGAGTTTCCGTCGAGCGGAAATTGGAGGGCTCGTCATTGTATTCCCGGACTATAAGCGCCCCGGTTGTTGGCCTCTTTGTTTCATAATCATCTTCAGCCATGCCGTAATTGCCGATCAGCGGATAGGTCATGACCACGGCCTGATCCGTATAGGACGGATCGGAAAGGATTTCCTGGTAACCTGTCATGGAGGTGTTAAAGACAAGCTCCAGTATCCTCTCCTCCTCCGCCCCGAAGGAGTTTCCGTAATACTCCTGACCGTCCTCAAGTATGAGTTTATTCAACATCCTGCAATGCTTCATAATTTTCTTCACCCGTACGGATCTTAACAACCCTGCTCACAGGATAAACGAAAATCTTCCCGTCACCGATCTTGCCGGTGTAGAGGGTTTTCTTTGCGGTTTCTATAACACTGTCCACGGGAATTCCGCAAACCACAACCTCCAGCTTGATCTTCGGCAGAAGGGTCAGATCCATTTCAACTCCTCTGTACATCTGACCCGCCCCCTTCTGGAGACCGCAGCCGGTTACCTGCGTTACGGTGATGCCCGTCACACCCAGCCTGTTTAAAGCTTTTTTGATTGTATCATATCTTGAAAGCTTTGTAATTATCACAACCTTGTACATACCGGTATCAAGGCTTGTGCCCGCGGTCTGTCTTACGGCGTTTTCCACGGGAACGGCCGCGTTTCTCATGGCCTCGCTGGCTTTATCATATTCATCCACACCGAGGTTCGTATTTTCGTTTGCGCTCATCAGGGCTCCGGTCATATCAACAATCGAGAAGCCCGCATAGGCGGAGGTAAGGCCGTGCTCGGTGGCATCCAGCCCCTCGATTTCCTCTTCCTCCGAGACCCGGAGTCCTATGGTCTTTTTTATTACGGTAAAGGCAATAACAATTGTGACAACGGTCCAGAGAGCGGTAATGAGCATTCCGCCGAGCTGCTTGCCCAGCTGTTCGACGCCGCCCCCGTAAAAGAGGCCCTCCTTAATCCCCGCCAGGGCGAAACCGGGAGCTGTTTCAGTGGCAAAAAGCCCCACCGCGAGAGTTCCCCAGATTCCGTTTATCATATGGACGGCAACCGCTCCCACCGGATCGTCCACATGGGTGATATGATCGTTGAACCATACTCCGAACACCACCAGCACACCGGACACAGCGCCGATGATTGCCGCTCCCGCGCAGTCCGTTACGTCACAGGGAGCGGTGATGGCCACAAGCCCCGCCAGAGACGCGTTAAGACACATTGAAACATCGGGCTTTCCGTATTTTAACCAGGTGAAGATCATACATACGACAGTTGCCACCGCCGGAGCCACCGTTGTTGTAAGAAATACCGAGCCCAGAGTGGGCACGTCCGTAGCTGCCGCTCCGTTAAAGCCGTACCAGCCGAGCCAGAGGATAAATACTCCGAGGGCGGCTATAACCAGGTTGTGCCCGGGGAAGGCATTGACCTTAATGACTTTTCCCTCGCTGTTTTTCTCAAATTTTCCGATTCTTCCTCCCAGCATCCACGCTCCGATAAACGCGCAGATCCCGCCGACCATATGTATGCAGTTGGAGCCCGCGTAATCATGGAAGCCCCACTGTGCAAGAAAGCCTCCGCCCCAGGTCCAGTGGGCTTCTATCGGATAGATAATCGCCGAGATCACCGCGGAATAAATACAATAGCTTGAAAATTTCGTTCTCTCCGCCATGGAGCCCGACACGATGGTGGCCGTGGTGGCGCAGAACACCAGGTTGAACACAAAAGCGGAATAGTCAAAGCTTCCGTAATTCGTAAACACATCAAAGCTGATGCCTCCGGCAAAGCCCTTCAGCACGTTTTCTCCCAGCATCAGGGACGCTCCGCAGATAAACCACATGACCGTGCCGATGCAGAAATCCATCAGATTCTTCATAATGATGTTGCCTGCGTTCTTCGCCCTGGTGAAGCCTGCCTCGCACATGGCAAAGCCGGCCTGCATCCAGAACACCAGCGCCGCCCCGATAAGGAACCATACCGCGAAGACTTCGCCGTTAAGAATTTCCATAAGCTCTTCTTTCATAATTTTCCTCCTCTCTCCCATACCAAAAACGGCCAGCCCGCGCAAGGAACCACTCCTTTGTGGGATGACCGTTTTGTATGCAGAAAAAAAAGCGTCCCGGAAACAAATCCAAGACGCCCTTGTCTATATTGGTGATGAGTTTACACCAGTCCCCTTATCTTTGTCAACCCCCTGTTCGGGCGCTGATTATTTTAGAGCAAGGGATTCTTGTATTGAAAGTACGTATAGTATGTGATAGTATCTGCTATAAGCAGTTGTACAGTATTCATTATATTTCTGTTTTACATTTCTAAAACAATTCTGAAACTTATGCTTGTTTACCACAAAAACTAAAAACAGAGCAGGACCTTTCGGAAATGCGAAAACTTTAATGTATACTACAGGTAGAAAGGCTTAAGGCGAAGAATGCTCAAGCCGGAGTAGAGCACCTCGGATAACAGTATCACGATGGTGGACAGCGCCGGAAATAAAAAAAATCAATCTGTCTGCTCATGATATCCTGTTCAGTCAATAATCTGTATTGCTGGTAATCCGCGCGTTAAAGAATTATTATGGCTTCAGGAGCCGGATATACAAAAAGAACAATTGATGATATTGTTATAGTTACAGTGAA
>JAILBQ010000020.1 GCA_024680815.1 Lachnospiraceae bacterium
CACGCTTTGAAGTTATGTTGAACCGCCGTATGCCGAACGGCACGTACGGTGGTGTGAGAGGGGGATTAAATTCCCCCTACTCGATTAGCTTTTAGTGGCCGGAGAAGCAGATGCGAAATAACAACGGGAAAAAAAGAAGAAAAACGGTATACGTTTTACTGTTGGCGGTGGCGGCAGCGGTTTTGCTGGGCGGCTGCACTCTTCCATGGAAAAAAGAGTCACGGGGGGTCCCGGAAAAAATACCGGAAACCCTTCCTTACGAGGAGGAGGCTCCGGAGCTTGTGATAGAGCAGCCGGAAAAGGAAGAAATACCGGAGCCTGAGACCGAACCCGAACCTGAGATCGAACCCGAGCCGGTTTCGGTAAACCTTGTTTTTGCCGGGGACATCGCGTTTGATCCCAGATATGCCAATATGAATTCCCTGATTTCACGGGGCGGGGTTCTTTCGGAGTGTATTGATCAGAACCTTATAGACCGGATGAACGGGGCGGATATCTGTGTGATAAACAATGAATTTCCGTACAGTAAGAGGGGAACGCCCACGCCCGGCAAAAAATTCACCTTCCGCGCCGATCCCGAAAGCGTTAAATATATGCAGGAGCTGGGCTGTGATCTGGCCGGCCTGGCGAATAACCATGCTTATGATTACGGACCTGATGCGCTGCTGGACACTTTTGATACCTTAAGCGGTGCGGGTATTCCCTATATGGGCGCCGGGCACAATCTGGAGGAGGCCGCTGCGCCTTATTATATCAGTGTGAACGGGGTGACGATAGGCTTTGCCTGTGCGACACAGATAGAACGGCTGGGAAATCCGGACACAAAGGAGGCCACCGCGGATTCTCCCGGTGTGTTGCGAACCCTGGATCCGTCCCGGTTTCTTGAAACGATCCGCGAGGCCGAAGAAAACAGCGATTTTACTGTGGTTTTCGTGCATTGGGGAACGGAGAGCGTCAACACGGCGGAGGCTTCACAGAGAGAGCTGGCGGCGGCCTACGCGGACGCGGGGGCGGATCTTATAATCGGCGCCCACCCGCATGTTCTGCAGGGCTTTGAATATGTGAACTCGGTTCCGGTTATGTACAGTCTCGGGAATTTCTGGTTCAATTCCAAAACACTGGATAACTGTGTGGTGGAGGCTGTTGTGGAAAAGGACGGAGAAGAAACAGGTCTTAAAGAGCTCCGGTTTGTTCCCTGCCTCCAGAAGGGTTGTTTCACAAGAATGCTTACTCCCGGTGACGGTGTATATGAAAAGGTTCTGAAAAAGGAACGCAGCTATTCCTTTGATGTTACCATAGACGACGAAGGAGTTGTGACGAACGGAAATACGGGAGACTATCCTGAGGCGGAACCGGAAGAGACAGCCCCGGAGCCGGCGGCACCTCCCGTACAGGCGATTCCCGCAGATGGACTTCCGGGTCAGACTCTGCCGGAGGGGGCGCTTCCCGACCAGACAGTCCCGGCGGTGCCGCTTCCGGATCAGACCCTGCCGGAGGGGGTGCTTCCCGTACAGGAGGGCGTACCTGCAGAAAATATTGTTGACAGTCCGTAACGGGACGTGTTATTATGATTCCCGGTTTTTAACCGTGCCGAAGACAGCAGGTACGCGAAAGCGTGTAAGTGAAAACGCCTGCCGAGGAGATAAGAGTTTCATGAAGTGACTTTTATGCCCTGCTGCACGTCTGCCGCGGGGCTTCTTTTTTCAGGAAAACATCTTACTTCCTGTTTCGGTTATAAAAATTAAGAAGAAGGAGGTAACAAAATGCCGAAGGTTGAGCTGAAAGCTCCTGTGATTGAAGAAATCGCTTCCTGCGTGAAGGATGCGAAATCGGCAATCCTGGTGGATTACCGCGGACTTACCGTGGCGGAGGATACGGCACTTCGCCGTCAGCTCCGGGAAGCGAATGTGACATATAAGGTATATAAAAATACCTATATGAAGCGCGCTTTCGAGGGAACCGACTTTGCCCAGATGGATTCCCTGCTGGACGGCCCCTCTGCCCTTGCGGTAACGAAGGACGAAGACATTGCCGCTCCCGCAAGAATTATCGCCGAGTTTGCGAAAAAGGCACAGGCGCTGGAGATTAAAGGCGGCGTGGTGGAAGGACAGTTTTATGACGCGGCGGGTGTTTCGGAAATCGCGAAGATCCCGTCCAGAGAGGTACTGCTTTCCAGACTGCTGGGCAGCATGCAGTCGCCGATCACCAACTTCGCCCGCGTGATCAAGCAGATCGCGGAGAAGAAGGCGGAAGGCGGAGAAGGTGCAGCCGCGGAAGAACCCGCTAAGGAGGAAGCTCCTGCAGAGGCTGCTCCCGAGCAGGAACCCGCAAAGAAAGAAGCTTCGACAGAAGCAGCTCCTGAAGCGGCGGATGCCGGCGAAGCGTCAGACAAGGGCGAATAATCCGGAAAATCACTTTTTTAAGGTACATTCATAGTTAAACGGAGGAAAAAACAAATGACGAAAGAAGAAATTATTGAGGCGATTAAAGGCTTATCGGTTCTTGAGCTGAACGAGCTTGTGAAGGCCTGTGAAGAGGAATTCGGTGTTTCCGCCGCTGCGGGTGTTGTAGTTGCTGCCACAGGCGGAGACGGCGGTGCCGCTGCTGAGGAAAAGACGGAATTCAACGTAGAGCTCAGCGAAGTCGGACCTAACAAGGTTAAGGTTATCAAGGTTGTACGTGAGATCACCGGTCTTGGCCTTAAAGAGGCGAAGGATCTGGTTGACAGCGCTCCCAAGATGATCAAGGAAGGCGTTGACAAGGCTACTGCCGAAGAGATCAAGACAAAGGTCGAGGCGGAAGGCGCCAAGGTTACGCTGAAATAAAAATCAGATATTGACATCGGAAAACGCCTGTGTTATTATGCAAGATGCTCTATCTTGGCGACATAGGCGTTTTTTGTGTGCGCAAATGTCTGAAAGGACACGTCTCAAATCAATCAGCATCTATTAAACGGGGTGGAATGATGGAAAAAAACAGAATAAAGCCGGTCTTTTCCGGTAAGAGCCTTCGCATGAGCTTCCAGCGGCAGAAGGAAGTTCTCGATATGCCTAATCTTATAGAGGTTCAGAAGGATTCTTACAACTGGTTTATTACGGACGGCCTGCGAGAGGTCTTTGATGACATTTTTCCGATAACTGACTACAGCGGAAATCTCAGTATGGATTTTGTGAATTTCCAGCTGTGCAAGAATGAGACCAAGTATTCCATTGAGGAATGCAAGGCCCGTGACGCTACGTATGCCGCACCTCTTAAGATGTGGGTGTGCCTCAGAAATCCCGAAAATCCTGAAAACGATATGAAGGAATACGAGATCTTCATGGGAGATCTTCCTATAATGACGGATACGGGAACGTTTGTGATTAACGGTGCGGAGCGTGTAATTGTAAGCCAGCTGGTCCGGTCTCCCGGAATCTACTACGGAATTGATCACGATAAGACCGGAAAGCGGCTTTACTCCTGCACTGTCATTCCCAATCGCGGCGCGTGGCTGGAATATGAAACAGATTCCAACGATGTGTTCTATGTGCGCGTGGACAGAACAAGAAAGGTTCCTGTTACGGTGCTGATCCGCGCTCTGGGGATAGGCAGCAACGAAGAGATTCTGGACTATTTCGGAGACGAACCGAAAATCATTGCCTCCTTCTCGAAGGATACGGCTGAAAACTCCACCCAGGGGCTTCTGGAGCTCTATAAAAAGATTCGTCCCGGCGAGCCGGTGGCGGAGGAGAGCGCGAGAACCCTTATCGAAGGAATGTTCTTTGATTCCAAGCGCTATGACCTTGCCAAGGTGGGGAGGTACAAGTTCAATAAGAAGCTTATGCTTCGGAACAGGATTGCGGGGCAGATTCTGGCGGAGGATGTTCTTGATCCGGCTACCGGAGAAATTGTTTCCGCAGGGCGCAGGGACAAGGCTGTTGCAGGAGCCACGGTTTCCAGAGAGCTGGCGGACGAGATACAGAACTGTGCCGTGCCTTATGTCATGATTCAGACAGAGGAAAGGCCGGTTAAGGTTCTTTCAAATATGATGGTGGATATCCGGCATTATATTGAGTTTCCCCGTTCAGACAAGCCGAAGGATTATGGTGTAACGGAGCTTGTGTATTATCCTGCCCTGGAACGGCTTATGGAGGAGAATGATACCCCGGAGGATCTGAAAAACGCCATCAAACGCAATATTGCGGAGCTGATTCCCAAGCATATAACCAAGGATGATATTTTTGCTTCTATAAACTACAACATGCACCTGGAGTACAGGATCGGAAGCAAGGATGATATTGATCATCTGGGAAACAGAAGAATCCGTGCGGTGGGAGAGCTTCTGCAGAACCAGTACCGCATCGGACTGTCAAGGCTGGAGCGGGTTGTGCGCGAGCGGATGACAACTCAGGATCTGACTACCATCACGCCGCAGAACCTTATTAATATCAAGCCCGTCACGGCTGCGGTCAAGGAGTTTTTCGGCTCCTCGCAGCTCTCACAGTTCATGGATCAGAACAACCCTCTGGGAGAGCTGACCCACAAACGGCGTCTTTCAGCCCTGGGCCCCGGCGGTCTTTCCAGAGACCGGGCAGGTTTCGAGGTTCGGGATGTGCACTATTCCCACTACGGAAGAATGTGTCCGGTGGAGACACCTGAAGGACCCAATATCGGGCTTATCAATTCCCTGGCCTGCTATGCCAGAATAAACGAGTACGGTTTTGTTGAGGCTCCGTACAGAAAGATTGATAAAAAAACCGATCCGGAAAATCCCAGGGTTACGGACGAGGTTGTCTATATGACCGCGGACGAGGAGGACAACTACCACGTTGCGCAGGCCAACGAGCAGCTCGATGCCGAGGGACATTTTGTAAGAAACATGGTTTCAGGGCGTTTCAAGGATGAGACACAGGAATATGAGAAGCACATGTTTGACTATATGGATGTGTCGCCGAAGATGGTCTTTTCCGTTGCGACGGCGCTGGTTCCTTTCCTTCAGAACGACGACCCGACAAGAGCGCTCATGGGATCCAATATGCAGCGTCAGGCAGTGCCTCTTCTTGTGACCTCCGCTCCCGCGGTTGGTACAGGAATGGAGCGCAAGGCGGCTGTGGACTCCGGAGTCTGCGTGATAGCCGATAATCCCGGTACGGTAAAGCATGTCGAGGCAGACCGGGTGGTTGTGGAAAATGACGACGGCACGGAGGAGACTTACCATCTGGCGAAGTTTATGCGGTCGAATCAGTCCAACTGCTACAATCAGAGACCGATTGTTGTTGCGGGAGAGCATATCGAGGAGGGACAGGTTATTGCGGACGGACCTTCCACCGACAACGGCGAGCTGGCTCTCGGAAAGAATCCCCTGATAGGATTTATGTCCTGGGAGGGATATAACTACGAGGATGCCGTGCTTTTAAGCGAGCGTCTGGTCAGGGATGACGAATATACTTCCGTGCATATAGAGGAATATGAGGCGGAGGCCAGAGAAACCAAGCTGGGACCCGAGGAGATCACAAGGGATGTTCCAGGCGTGGGAGAGGAAGCCTTAAAGGATCTTGACGAGCGCGGAATCATCCGCATAGGTGCGGAGGTTCGCGCAGGGGATATTCTCGTGGGAAAGGTTACTCCGAAGGGCGAAACGGAGCTGACCGCGGAGGAGCGGCTGCTCAGGGCCATTTTCGGAGAGAAGGCCAGAGAAGTCCGGGACACTTCCCTGAAGGTGCCTCACGGAGAATACGGCATCATCGTGGATGCCAAGGTGTTTACAAGAGAGAACGGGGACGAGCTTTCTCCCGGAGTTAATGAAGCGGTAAGGATTTATATTGCCCAAAAGAGGAAGATCTCCGTGGGAGACAAGATGAGCGGCCGTCACGGCAACAAGGGTGTTGTGTCCCGGGTTCTGCCCATTGAGGATATGCCGTATCTTCCCAACGGAAGGCCGTTGGATATCGTTTTGAATCCTCTGGGCGTCCCGTCCCGTATGAATATAGGCCAGGTTCTGGAGACCCATCTGTCTCTTGCAGCGGAGGCGCTGGGCTTCCATATTTCCACACCGGTCTTTGACGGGGCAAACGAGATAGATATCCAGGATATGCTGGAGCTGGCAAACGACTATGTAAATACGGAATGGGAGGAATTCCACGAAAAATATAAGGATATACTTCTTCCGGAGGTAATGGAATATCTCTCTGAGCACAGGGATCACCGTGCGCTCTGGAAGGGTGTTCCCATAAGCCGCGACGGAAAGATTCAGCTTCGGGACGGCAGAACCGGCGAACCCTTCGATTCTCCGGTTACGGTGGGACACATGCATTATCTGAAGCTCCATCATCTGGTGGACGACAAGATTCACGCCCGTTCCACCGGCCCCTATTCTCTGGTTACGCAGCAGCCCTTAGGCGGCAAGGCGCAGTTCGGCGGACAGCGTTTCGGGGAAATGGAGGTCTGGGCGCTGGAGGCCTACGGTGCGGCCTATACGCTTCAGGAGATTCTGACGGTTAAGTCCGATGACGTTGTGGGCCGTGTCAAGACCTATGAAGCCATAATAAAGGGCGAAAACATACCGGAGCCCGGCGTACCGGAATCCTTCAAGGTGCTTTTGAAGGAGCTCCAGTCCCTGGGACTTGATGTCCGGGTGCTTCGGGATGACGGCTCGGAGGTTGAGATTGCCGAGAATATCGATTACGGCGAGACCGATATGCGGGCTATTATGAACGGCGATTCCCGGGACTACAGGGATCGGGAAAACTATGCAAGTGCCGGTTATCAGGTACAGGAATTCAGCGAAAGCGAGGAGCTTGTACCGGTGGAAGAGGATGAAGACGAGAACGTTGAAGATGAAAGCTTCGACGAGGATGAGGTTTTCGACGAGTCAGTCACGGAATTACAGGACTGATGTAACGAAAAAGAAAGGAGCATTACCGAAATGCCAGATTATTATAAGCAAAATGAAGCTTACCAGCCCCTCACCTTCGACGCCATCCGCATCGGACTTGCGTCTCCGGATAAGATCCGGGAATGGTCCAGAGGCGAGGTAATAAAGCCCGAGACCATCAATTACAGAACCCTGAAGCCTGAAAAGGACGGGCTTTTCTGTGAGAAGATATTCGGACCCAGCAAGGACTGGGAATGCCATTGCGGAAAGTATAAAAAAATCCGCTATAAGGGAGTAATCTGTGACAAGTGCGGCGTTGAGGTGACCAAATCCAGCGTGCGCAGAGAGAGGATGGGCCATATTGAGCTTGCGGCTCCGGTTTCCCATATATGGTATTTCAAGGGAATTCCCAGCCGTATGGGGCTTATTCTGGATCTCTCACCCCGTATTCTTGAAAAGGTGCTGTATTTCGCCTCCTATATTGTTCTGGATCCCGGCCCTTCGGATCTGGAGAAAAAGCAGATTCTTTCCGAAAAGGAATTTCAGGATTACCGGGCCCAGTACGGCAGCAAGTTCCGCGTGGGAATGGGAGCTGAGGCGGTTAAGGAGCTGCTCCTCGAGATCGACCTCGATAAGGAGTCGGCTGAGTTAAAGGAGGAGCTGGAAAGCGCCACCGGGCAGAAGCGGGCCCGCATTATCAAGCGTCTGGATGTTATAGAGTCTTTCCGGGAATCCGGAAATGAACCCTCATGGATGGTTCTGGACTGCATTCCGGTTATTCCTCCCGATCTTCGTCCCATGGTTCAGCTGGACGGCGGAAGATTTGCCACTTCGGATTTAAACGATCTGTACCGCAGAATAATTAACCGTAACAACCGTTTAAGACGGCTTTTGGAGCTGGGCGCCCCGGATATCATCGTGCGCAACGAAAAGCGTATGCTTCAGGAAGCGGTGGATGCCCTTATCGACAACGGCAGGCGCGGACGTCCCGTGACCGGACCCGGTAACCGGGCTTTGAAGAGCCTTTCGGACATGCTGAAGGGAAAGGGCGGCCGGTTCCGTCAGAACCTTCTGGGAAAGAGAGTGGACTATTCCGGACGTTCCGTTATTGTCTGCGGCCCCGAAATGAAGATATATCAATGCGGTCTGCCTAAGGAAATGGCTATTGAGCTCTTTAAGCCCTTTGTTATGAAGGAGCTGGTTTCCAACGGTTCCGCCCATAATATAAAGAGCGCGAAAAAGATGGTGGAACGCCTTGAAGGTCCCGTATGGGATGTGCTGGAAGGCGTAATCCGCGAGCATCCCGTGATGCTGAACCGCGCGCCGACGCTTCACCGGCTCGGAATCCAGGCCTTTGAGCCGATTCTTGTGGAAGGCAAGGCCATAAAGCTGCATCCGCTGGTGTGTACCGCTTTTAATGCGGACTTTGACGGAGACCAGATGGCAGTGCATCTTCCTTTGTCTGTCGAGGCTCAGGCGGAGTGCCGTTTCCTCCTGCTTTCGCCCAATAATCTCTTAAAGCCTTCGGACGGCGGTCCGGTGGCGGTTCCTTCCCAGGATATGGTTCTGGGTATATATTACCTGACCCAGCAGCGCAGCGAGGAACCCGGAGAGGGCAAATATTTCAAAAACGTGAATGAGGCCCTGCTGGCCTATGAGAACGGGTTTATTTCCCTGCATACGGTTATCAATGTGCGGGTTTCAAAGGTTATTGACGGTAAGGAACAGCATACCGTGATTCAGTCCAACCTCGGAAGATTTCTTTTTAACGAGATACTTCCTCAGGATCTTGGCTTTGTGGACAGAACCGATCCCGATCAGGCTCTGGCCCTGGAGGTGGATTTCCAGGTTGGCAAAAAGCAGCTTAAGACAATTCTGGAGAAGGTCATCAACAATCACGGCGCAATCCGTACCGCAGAGGTGCTGGATGCGATTAAAACCATGGGTTACCATTACTCCACCGTGGCTTCCATGAGCGTGTCCATCTCAGACATGACCGTGCCGGCGCAGAAGGCGGAGCTCATTGAGCAGGCCCAGGAAACCGTGGATAAGATAGGCCGTAATTTCAAGAGAGGCTTCATCACCGACGACGAGCGATATAAGGAGGTTATCGAGACCTGGAAAAAGATGGATGAGGAGCTCACCGTCGACCTTCTTAAGAGCCTGGATCAGTATAACAGTATCAGAATGATGTCCGACTCCGGAGCCCGAGGCTCAGACAAGCAGATCAAACAGCTTGCCGGCATGCGCGGACTGATGGCGGATACCACGGGACACACGATCGAGCTGCCCATCAAATCCAATTTCCGTGAGGGCTTAAACGTTCTGGAGTATTTCATGAGCGCACACGGCGCCAGAAAGGGTCTTTCTGATACCGCGCTTCGAACCGCGGACTCGGGATATCTTACAAGACGTCTCGTGGATGTTTCCCAGGAGCAGGTTATTCTGGAAACGGACTGCTGCGAAGGAACGGATCGCGAAATTCCCGGAATGGTGGTCAGAACCTTCCAGGACGGCAAGGAGGAAATCGAAAATCTGAAGGATCGTATCACCGGCCGGTATTCCTGCGAGGATATTTACGATAAGGACGGGAACATTATTGTGAAGGCCAACCACATGATCACGCCCCGCAGGGCTGAGCAGATCATTTCCGTGGGAATGCGGGACGGAAAGCCTGTTGAATCCGTCAGAATAAGAACTGTTCTGACCTGCCGGTCCCATTTCGGCGTATGTTCCAAGTGTTACGGTGCCAACATGGCAACCGGCGAAGCGGTGCAGGTCGGAGAAGCTGTGGGAATCATCGCTGCCCAGTCCATCGGAGAACCCGGTACCCAGCTTACCATGAGAACTTTCCATACGGGCGGCGTGGCCGGCTCGGATATCACACAGGGTCTTCCGCGTGTGGAAGAGCTTTTTGAAGCCAGAAAGCCCAAGGGACTTGCGATTATTGCCGAATTTTCAGGTGTTGTGGAGATCCGGGATACCAAAAAGAAGAGAGAGGTCGTGGTGACCAATGAGGAAACCGGGGAATCCAAGACCTATCAGATACCTTACGGCTCCCGCATCAAGGCGGTGGACGGCTCTCCCATAGAGGCGGGCGATGAGATCACCGAAGGTTCCATCAATCCCCATGATCTGCTGAAGGTCAAGGGTTTAAGAGCGGTTCAGGATTATATGCTTCGCGAGGTTCAGAGGGTTTACCGTCTGCAGGGCGTGGAGATCAACGATAAGCACATCGAGATCATAGTCCGCCAGATGCTGAAGAAAATTCGCGTGGACGAGGCGGGAGATTCGGATCTGCTGCCGGGCACCCTGGTGGATACGCTGGAAATCGAGGATCTTAACGAGCAGCTTGAAGCAGAGGGAAAGCGCCTTGTAGAGGGCGAACAGGTGATTCTGGGAATCACAAAGGCTTCCCTGGCAACGGATTCCTTCCTTTCCGCGGCATCCTTCCAGGAGACCACCAAGGTACTTACCGAAGCGGCCATCAAGGGAAAGGTGGATCATCTTATCGGCCTGAAGGAAAACGTGATTATCGGCAAGCTGATTCCTGCCGGAACCGGAATGAAGCATTACAGGGATATCAGGCTTTCCACGGATGACCTCGTCATTAATGAAATGATTGACTTTGATGAGGATGACGGCGAGGAAGGGATGCCTCTTCCCGAAAACGAAGAAGCCTACGTGGAGGAGGATTATATCTCCGAAGAGGAGGAAATCACGGAGGAAATTCCCGATAAGGAACCCGTCACGATTGATTAATTCATATTTTTCTTGACATACTGTTTTATAGCGGTTATACTTTCATAGCGTGCCTTTTGGCACGCTATGTTTTGTGTACTTAAAATTTTAAAAGAAAGTGAGGTGAAACCGAATGCCAACATTCAACCAACTGG
>JAILBQ010000110.1 GCA_024680815.1 Lachnospiraceae bacterium
CCCCGCCCCGGAGCACCCGCTCCGGGGCGGATTCCTTTGCGATAAATCTTGCATTTTCAAACCGGTTGGACTTATAATTGCAATCAATTCAGGGGCAGATCATCCGAAAGACAGTATATATGATCAAACATCCCATACCACCGCTTTTCGATGAAAATTCAAGAGTGCTTATCCTGGGCAGCTTCCCGTCAGTAAAGTCAAGGGAGGCGCAGTTTTTCTACGGACATCCGCAAAACCGTTTTTGGAAGGTTACTTCGGCGGTCTTTAAGGAACCGGTACCGGTAAGTATTCCTGAAAAACGTGATTTTCTGCTGCGCAACCATGTCGCTCTTTGGGATGTGATCGCGTCCTGTGATATTCAGGGTTCGTCGGATTCGACGATTAAGAACGTGACGCCGAATAATTTAAGGTTAATACTTGATGCAGCGCATATTGAAGAGATATTCGTAAACGGTAAAACCGCAGAGAAGTATTATAATAAGTATACAAGGGATGTTATCGGATATCCTGCGGTATGTCTCCCTTCCACAAGTCCGGCCAACGCGGCGTGGAGTGTGGAGAGACTCATTGAAGCATGGAAGATCATAGCGGGAAAATAATGGAAGCTGAGCAGCTTTATGAATATAAAAACTGCAATCTGTGTCCCAGAAAGTGCGGGGCGGACAGAAATAAAGGGAGGGGGTATTGTAAAGCAGGAGATAAGATAAAAATAGCCAGGGCAGGTCTTCATATGTGGGAGGAGCCCTGTATATCAGGCAGCCGGGGGTCGGGTGCCATATTTTTTTCCGGCTGTAACCTGGGCTGTATATTCTGCCAGAATAAGGAGATCAGCAGCGGAGAGACCGGGAAAGAAATATCCTGCGGCAGGCTGACCGAGATATTCTTTGAACTAAAGGATAAGGGCGCCAATAATATTAATCTTGTAACGGCGGATATTTATATACCATCGATACGAAAAGCCATATATGATGCAAGGATGAGCGGATTTGACCTGCCGTTTATTCTTAATACATCGGGGTATATTAATAAGGAAAGCATTGAAAGCCTTGACGGACTCATCGACATATATCTTCCGGACATGAAATATATAAGGGATAAAGATGCCTTAAGATACAGCAATGCCCCTGATTATCCGGATGTCTGTATGGCTGCGGTCGACGAGATGGTAAGACAGCAGCCGGAATGTGTATTTGAGAAAACAGGGGATGAACTTATATTAAAAAAAGGCGTTGTGGTAAGGCACCTTCTTATGCCCGGAATGCTGATACAGGCCAAGATGATATTGAAGTATCTCCATGAAAGATACGGGGATAAAATCCTGTTAAGCCTGATGAGCCAGTATACACCAAACGGCTGTCTTAAGGCCTGTCCCGAGATAGACAGGCCTGTAAGTGAGAATGAATACAGGAGCCTTGTCCGTTACGCCGAAAATACAGGAATAACAAGAGGCTATATCCAGGATAAAACATCGGCTGATGAAGCCTACATACCTGATTTTGATTTAAGCGGGGTGATTAAAAGCTGTTGCGGCAGTGAAAAAGGAAAGAGGGAACTCTCTTAATTTTCCGCCTGTTTTTGTCGAGATAAAAGATATCAGATAATAAAACGGATGGGAATTAAATGATAATTGATTTTACTGATATAAAAAATGCAGAATCGGAGCGGCTTTCAGAGGTGAAGGCCGCCGATTTTTCTGTTCGGAACACGACGGGAAAAGCCGCAGGAGGGATGAAAGCCGCTTTTTCAGGAGTGGAATATGCGGGAACGGTGAGATCTGATTCGGCATACAGTCCGTTAAAGACAGGGAAGGGCAGCCGGGGGAAAACTCTGGCGGAGAGCCTTGGGACATTGGATTCCTACAACGCAGAAACAGCTCATAAATATATGGCGGTCATGTCCAACACAATGTCAGCGAAGGATTTTAATGAACTGATGGAAGAAGGCTACCGCCCCGCCGCGATGGATCCGAAGGAAGCGGTGACAAACCTGGACCGCATCAAGGTTACCCTTTCAAAAGCCGGGGTTCATGTAGCCGGGTATACCGATACTGTGGATCGAAGCGAACTTGAAAAAATAACCGGTAATACCGTGGAAGCAGGCAGGCTTCTTAAGGGGGAGCAGGGAACTGACCGCGAAGCCCTTTCGGAAGTTTTTGAAAACTCCGACCTGCCGGCAACGGATACTAATTTAAAAGCTGCGGAGAAAGCCCTTGAGCTGGGGCAGAAAATAGAGCCTTTAGGAGACGGCGCGAAGCACTATCTGGTGGCAAACTCGCTGGAGCCCACAATTGCGAACGTTTATGAAGCACAGTATTCCGCGGCGGACGGCGGAACGCCGCATGGCGGGTATTTCGGATCCGGCGACGGGGCGAAAAGCGGCTATATGGCCTACAGCAGCGGGGAGGTCGATATTGAAGCCCTCTCGGGACAGATTGAAGAAATAATCGAAAACGCCGGTCTGGAAGCTTCCGCGGAAACCAGGGAAGAAGCGGCCTGGCTTATTGAAAAGGGACTGCCTTTAACCGAAGAGACCCTGCAGAGTCTTCATGATATAAATTCCATAGAAGCACCCCTTGATAAAAACCTCCTTGTCGACGGAATTGTTGACGCCATAGGCAGCGGGAGAGCGGCGGAGGATGCGTATCTTATAAAAAACTATAACGCTGTTAAGGCGGAAAGGAGCCTTTCTGAAACAAGGCTTGCAATGACCGTCGACGCAAACCGGAAACTCCTTAAAAGCGGATATTCCATTGATACCGAAGAACTTTCCGCCGAGGTGGATGTTCTGAAGGAACGGGAAGAGCTGTACCGGAAGATCCTTTTCGGAGGGGCAGCGGGCGAAAGCGAAGAAACCCGGCGTTTGGCTGATCTTTTTACGGAAACTCTGCGGGAGAGGGATGAAATTTCCGATATGCCCGTGTCGGTTCTCGGAAGGTTTTCCTCCGCGGAGATATTCACGGTTCATGATGTTTATGAAGCTGGAATCAGCGAAACGGAAAAATTCCGGGCGGCCGGGGCCACCTACGAAGCCGTGGGAACCCAGGTGCGCGCGGATCTCGGCGACAGTATAAAGAACGCTTTTGCAAATACCGGGGAGCTTCTCGATGATCTGGGACTGGAAAAAAGCTTTGATAATGAAAGGGCTGTCAGGATCCTCGGTTATAATTCGATGGAGATCAGCCGGGAGAACATTGACAGGGTGAAGGCGGCGGATATTTCGGTACGCACCCTTATGGACCGGCTCACACCTGCAAACACGATGGAGCTTATAAGACGGCGGATTAATCCTCTGGAAACAGACATCCGTGAGCTGAACCGGATTGTGAAAGGGTTCGGGAGTCAGGAAGGTCTTGTATCTTCCGTTAAGGATACCGAAAAATTCAGCGAATATCTGGTACGACTGGAAAGGGAAGAAGGCATAAGCGACGAGGAGAGAAATTCCTATATCGGTATTTACCGCCTGTTCGATAAAATCAACAAGTCCGACGGCGCGGTTATCGGAAGTCTTCTGGACGCCGGAAGAGAGCTGAGCTTCAGAAATCTTCTGACCGAGGTGCGCAGCAGGAGACATGCGCATATGGATTATACAGTCGACGATAACTTCGGCGGAGTGGCGGAAGGAACCGGCAGGTCGGTCATAAAAATAGACACACAGATCGAATCCGCTTTCCAAAAGGAATATGAACAGTTAAGAGCTGAAGAAGTTTTTGAACAGCTGACTCCCCGGGCCCTGTCCGGGACGGATACAAAAAAGGCGGCTTCTGGGGAAACAACTCTGGATGAATTCACAGACCTTATCAGGGAAAGCTCTGCCGGGGAAGACGGGAAGCGCACTCACGAAGAATTATACAGGGAGTTTCTGGATGACGCGGCACGGGCGGCAAAGGCAGAGGAGGCGGTTTATGAGATGCTGGAGCGTTTTTCCGCTCCGGCAAGTGTGGAAAATGTTAACGCCATGACGGCTCTTTTACAGGAGCGCGGCAGGTTTTTCGGGGATCTTTTTAAAAAAGCCGGAGAGAACACGGAAGAGACAAAAGCAAAGGTGGAAGAGGCTGCCGAAAACCTTATTCAGTCTCTGGAAGGAGAGGAAGAGGCAAAAGAAGCCTGTCGCGCTCTCTGCGGCGCGGCATCGGAGGTTCTGGATGAGTCTCTGGATGCACCGGAAATAAACAGTATGGAGCTTCGGCTTCTGCATTCGATGAACCGGCAGCTTTCCCTTGTGATGAGGCTTTCAGACGAAGAAAACTACGAGGTGCCCGTTGAGATTTCCGGGAGACGGACCTCCATTAATCTTAAGGTGATCCACGGAACCGGAGAAGCCGGAGCGGATATCACCATGGAGCCGGAAGACATCGGAGGTATCAGGGCGTATCTTACGGAAACAGAAGGCAGGATCGACGGCGTTCTGGCCGCGGCCTATCCGGCAGGCACAAACTTTCTTGAGTCCCATTTGGAAGATTTTAAGGAGCGCCTGGCGGAATCGGGGCTCATGGCGGGTGACCTGAAGGTTGTGCTCAGCAGAGAGCTTAATATTAACCGCGTACCGGAAGGGACGTCTTCCGCTTCAAAACCGGATAATAACGGCGAAAGCACGGCGCGGCTTTACCGGGCAGCAAAAGCGTTGATCATATCCGTCAGGGATTGAAGCAAAAGGGAATAAAACTTATAATATACATGTTTGAAAGAGGAGGTTTTTCATGAGAATCAATAACAATGTTACCGCGTATGTGACCAATAACGCACTGTTAAACAGCGAAAACGCGTTCACTCTTTCTACCCAGAAGCTTTCTTCCGGCTTCAAGATCAATACCGCCGGAGACGACCCCACGGGTTATGCCATTTCAGGCAGAATTAAGCTGCAGCTTAAGGCCCTGGACCGGGCAAAAACCAACGCCACCACCGGCATTTCGATGCTGGAGACCGCGGAGGGAACGATTGCGGAAATCCAGGAAATGGCCCAGAGAATGAATGAGCTGGCCGTAAAGGCTGCCAACGGTACTCTTTCCGAATCAGACCGGGACAATATCCAGAAGGAAGTAAATCAGCTCGCGGAAGAGATTAACAGGGTCATGGAAACCTCGGAGCTCAATGAGAGAAAGCTCATTGACGGCACCTTTGAAAATACCGGCTACTGCGAAAACAACAAGTATGTCGGGGTGGATTACTATAACGACAAGACAAAGCCCGGAAAATACGAAGTCACTGTTGAGTTTATTGATCCTCTTGACCCGAAAGAAGGAGGGTATCTTCAGAAAATTGAGGTTAAAGGTTTTCCCGAAGCTACCTCATCTCAGACTCTGGAGATTTCCTATCCCCAGTTTTATGATCCCGAGAAGGTTTATGACAGCGATTCCATCCGCGGCGTGACTGTCGGCCTGTATCGGGATCCCGCCGGAAACGGGAGCCTGAAAATCGCCGATGACGGCACCCATTATATCACCGTAAAGGGCAGCAAGGGAGAAGAGCTGACCGTAAAGTTTATGGGTAACCAGATGGAGAGCACACCATATACCATGACTGCAAAAAAGGAGCTGGATGACGGCCGCATTCGTGAATATAACGTTAAAATGGATATTTTCAAGCCCTCTGCCGCCAGTGGTATAAACGGGCAGAAGCTTGATCTTACGATCACCGGAAAGGGCGCAATGAATCTCCAGGTCGGCGCCAACGAAGATGAAAGCATAACCGTAGCTCTGCCGAAGATGTCCCTGGAGCGTCTGGATCTCGATGATATTGATATATCCACGGAGGCCTCCGCCACCCATGCCATCGACCGTATTGGCAACGCGCTTGCCTATGTTACGGAGGCCAGGGCCAGAATCGGCGCCTATCAGAACCGGGTGGAGCGGACCATAGGCTATATCGACAGCTCTACGGAAAACCTTACCACCTCCTATTCGAGAATTCACGACACCGATATGTCGGAGGAAATGACGAACTACGCAAACTACCAGGTGCTGACCCAGGCGGCAACCTCAATGCTTGCCCAGGCGAATCAGGCGCCCCAGCAGGCACTTCAGCTTTTGCAGTAATAAGACTTAAGGATTTCTGAAAGGATTAAACATGACGGAAGAACGCAAACAGGACTATACCCGCAGAATCACTCAGGCCAGCCGCGGTATGATCGTGGTGCTGACCTTTGAGATGGCACTGGATTACCTGACCGATGTACGGCAGGCAAAAACAGAGCAGGAGCGGAACGCAGCAATCAGACGGGTAAAGCGGTGTGTGAGCGCTCTTCACGACGCCCTTAATTATGAGTATGAGCTTTCTTTCGTTCTTATGCGTTTGTATAACTACGTGAACGAATGTATGGATAAGGCGCTGTTCCGCCGCGACGATGCCTGGCTTGAAGAACCGGAAAAAATAATGAGCAGGCTTCATTCCGCTTTTGAAGAAGCGGTTAAAAGCGATGATTCCGAAGCGGTTATGCAAAATGCCGAAGCGGTTTATACAGGTTTAACCTATGGCCCGGAGGGAATGAACACAAGCTTCGATAACGCCGGACGGGGCTTCAGAGCTTGAACTTCATATTAATTCCGGCCAGCCGGATAAGGTCGCCGTCCTCAAGGGCGGCGGCTTCATTTTGCTCCAGGCGGCGCCCGTTTAAAAATGTTCCGTTGGTGGAGTTTAAATCCGAAAGAAAAAACCGGCTGCCTTCTTTTCTGATACAGGCATGAAGCCGGCTGATGCGCTGATCGGCAATCACCAGATCCGCATGCCCCGCCAGCTTTCCGATCATGAAGGGGGTTTTTTCGATTTCGATCAGTTCCCGCTTTCCCTCCGGATCCCGGATTAGCATGGGAGTTCCGGCGGATATCTCCGGTTCTGTTTTTCCCGAATATTCTGTTAAAAGCACGGTCTGACCTGAATAAGCCTTAAGAGAGCGTCGCTCCTCCTCCGATTTTCGTTCTTCTTCCTCGAGAGTGTCGGAGTGAAAACGGAAGACGGGATCGGAAGAGATTTCCGGAATTTCCGGTGCTGCGGCATCCTTATTTTTTCTGTCTCGCCGGCCCAGTACGGTGTGCAGGAGAAAGCCCAGGGCAGCGGTAAAGAGCAGAGCCGCCCCGCCGCCCAGCATCAGATAATTATCCCGGGAGAGTCCCGTAAAGTCAAAAGAGGCCGGGAAGAAAACAAGAAGAGCGAAAATACAGGCGGAAAGAAGGATAACTGCTGCCGATAAGACAATAGCCGGCGTCTTGGTTTTTTTCGGAGCCGGTGTTTTTTCTTCTGTTTTAAGCTCCGGCATACCGTAATAATAATCCTTATTTTCCTCGTCCTTCCACAGACTCTCCACCGGAAGCGGCTGGTTTTCAGAGGGCGTGAGGTTCGGACTCTTTTCCTCCGGTGTACTCAGCTCCCCCTGACGTTTCAGGAGATTTCCCGGAGAAAAGATGCCGTCCGAAGCCTGTTGATAGTAATCATAGGAAAGCCGGACGGCATTTTCATCCTCCGGGTCGGTATGGTCAATGAGAAACCGGGCAAATTCCAGAAAGTACTCTCCCGTTTCTCCGGTGTTTTCCGGGCAGCAGCAAAAAACGGGATTATTGCTCTCCAGATCACGGAAAACACATTCCGGCTTCATAAGAAGGGCGGAGGCGCTGAGAAGATAGCTTCCCATGCCGGCGGCGCATTCCTCAAAGCCCGCAAGAAGGGAACGGATTTCTTCAAATTTCATGAGACGTCCCTCGTAGAAGTTGGTGATGGCCTGCATGGAACGGATATCATAGCAGTAAAAGGTCTCCCCGTTCAGATGCTGTATGGTCATTTTCAGAAGCCCGGGAATTCTGTTGTGCAGCAGCATTTTTTCCGGAAAGGACAGCTCTCCCTGCCTTTCCTTGCGGATAATCATGTAATTATGGTTAATGTCCTGTCTGTAGCTTATTTCCATGATGTACCTTCCTTAAGGTTTTCTATTATCCGGCATTGTCGTACAAAGCCGGTGGGATCCAGGCGTTTTGCTTTACTTTCCGCTGTTACGGTGACTTCACGGGGAAGAAGGGGGATAAAAAGAATGCCGGAGGGCAGCTTTAAGCTTCCGGTATATCGCACGGTCAGGGTATTACCCTTCATTTCGATATCCTTGACAAGGGTCCGGGTGGCCAGCAGCCTTCCCGAGAGAATTTCGTCTCCTGCTTTTTCCGCTTTTGAAAGAAAATCGGATTTGTCACTGGTGACGAGGCTACCGCGAAGAGCAGCCTGATAGGACGCCGCATCCAGGACGGCCCTGTCGTGTAAAAAGAAGGCTGTGTAGATCACAAGAGAGATTACACCCAGAATTAAAGGAAATAACAGAGAGGCTTCCACTGTATAGGAGCCGGGATATTTTTTTTTCATAAGCACCTCACATGGGAAACAGTTTTAATATTGCAAAGGAAAGCATAAGAAACGGAGCAAAAGGCAGAGCCGTATTTCTTCTGACTCTTTTTAATATAAGAAGCAATATGGAAAGCGCGGCGGCAAGAAGCATTCCAAGCATCAGAAACCGCAGGTTTTCAAATATTCCGAGGTAGAAACCTGAAACCATAAGCATAAACGCGTCTCCCGAGCCGATCTTCCCTCCCGAGAAATGACTCAGGGCAAGCAGCAGCACTCCCAGGGCTGCCCCTCCCAGAGCTTCCGGAAGTGAAAAGGATGGGAACAGAAAAAAAGAAAGAATTCCCAGAAGACCGAAGCATATGATTACCCCCAGGTAGATTCTGCCCCGTATAAGGTCGGTGATGGCACAGATCAGGAGAAACAGGGAAAACAGCAGGTTATTAAGCATGAAGCCTCCATAAAGAAATTCAGTAGCCGCAGCGTTTACAGGGAGGACGCCCTCCGACCTCGGAAATCGGCACGGCGCGTATACCCCGTTTTAAGCCGGGGCAGGAAAGGCTGGTATGGAATCTGTCGCCGTCATCCGTGACATACAGCTTTCCGCTGCCGTTTAAGCTGCCGCAGAATTCGCAGGGATAATATCTGGCGCCGCTTTCGTTGCGTTCGTTCTTCACGTTTTCGGGTGAGGTTTCCCGGATAGAGAGGTTCAGATGCCTGCAGCCTCTGTCCCGATGGTAGACGGTGCCGCTTTCAGTGATATAGACGATTTCCTCGTCCTTCTCTTCTTCTCCGGTATGCCGGGTATTGTCGAAGCCGGTAAAGGCCTTTATTCTAGCCCGGTTCTGTACGGTGCTCCCCTTAATTCCGAAAAAGGAAAAAAGCGGCTTTATTTTCCAGGTTGCGATTAAATCGATGGTGTCATCATTTCCCAGCACCGAGGAGCGCAGGAAGCTTAAGCCTCCCGAGCCGCCGGAGATGGGAGATTCGTCAAGATAGGAGCTTCCCGCGTGCTTAAGAACCATGGAGCGCCCCAGCGTCAGGGATACGGCCTTGCCTCCGGCAAGCCCCAGGGATTCGTCGTTTGTTCCGTGGGTATAGGCATAGGAATAAGTTGCAAGCTCCCTTGCGCTTTGGTGCAGCGCCTCCTCCACATTGCCCGAAAGGCGGATTGTCTCCGCCAGATAAAGCAGAGTCAGTACGGCAAAAAGGAAAAGAGGGAGTACGACGGCGGTTTCCACCGTTAAGGATCCGGGAAGAACCGGTGCGGACACCCTGTTAAGAAATATGGGTTTATTTTTGCTTTTCAAAGAAATCATAGGGTAAGAAAGAGAGATTTTTTCGAGAGAAACGAAAACACGGGTTTACTTGTATCCTTCCTAACAGGGCATCCGTACAGGTTCTTTCCGGTATGATGGTTTACTCGATAACGGGCTCATATGCAAAATCCCGAAGGATGGAATATTCATAGCCGTAACGGCTTTTCGCGGTGAGCTCCGCTTCCAGATATTCCACGCAGCTGTCCAGCTTAAAGGAGCTGTTGCCTTTTGTGGTACGAAGATTAAGCTCGATGACATCCATGGTGCGCATTACTTTTTTTGTTTTGTTTTCAAGCATCAGAAAAAGCCTGAGATATTCTTCGTAGGAAAGTCCTTCCGTTTGTTCTTTTCCCGGATTTATACTCATAAAAAGCGGCAGTTCCGTCAGGGTTCTGATTGAAAAATCCGATCCGCTTTTAACGAGGGGAACCTTTCCTCCGTTAAGTAGCGTGCGTACATCCACAACACTTTCGCCGAAGCCCCAGGCAAGAAGCAGAAAATCAGTGACGGCTTCCGCAGCCTCGGGTACGCACAGGAGCGCACAGATTGTTTCCGAAAGAGCTTCCGCCTCGCCTCTCTTTATGCTGTCGTTAAACACTGCCGCCGTATCCGCGGCCTCCCTGAGGAGGAAGAGCTTCTCCGCGGTGGCGCGCAGGTTGGCCATATCCGAATTTTTTCCGTTCAGGATATATTCCTGTTCGTAGCTTAAAGGGGCATTACCCGGATTTTTTCTGTAAGATGAAAATTTCCAGGCAATATATTCATTGAAAAGAAGCTCGTTTGTCAGAGAATCCGGATCTTCGTCGGGACGAACCATGCCTATACCCTTTGACAGCTTCCTGTAAGAAGCCAGGGAAGAAAGATCCGGTGCCTTATCGGAGACATTTCCGAGGTTATTTAAGATCAGGTTCAATATCCCGGGGCGCTTGTCCAGTACCTTTGTCGCGGCTTTTCCCGCGGAGTTAAGATCCAGATCTTCAAGCTTTTTTAAGATACGCTCACGTTTTTCCTCCACCTTTTTTTCATCGACGGCTCCCCCCTTGTATTGATGGTAGGTGCTTTTTGCCCTGTCGATGATGCTGATACCGAAGTGATCCTTTACGGCGTGGATGGCCTGACGCTTAAAAACTCGTCCGGCGCTGTCGGTGGCAAGGGACTCGCCGGAGATCTTCACCTCTCCGGCCGAAAGCCCCGTAAAATCCGTGGTAAAAAGGGCGGGACTTCCCTTTGTGGTATTGAAATTATATTGCAGATAATCCTTAAGATGCGCGCCTATGTTGGTGACTGAGGCTTTTCCACGTCCGTAGGAGGAGTCAATGTAGTAAAGGTCGTAGCTGCTTAGGAGCTCTCTGTTGTATTCCGCGAATATTGAATATAATCCCATATCCATGACCATTTCTATTCTGGCCCGGATCGCCGAAACTCTGGCGCTCTCGATAATGCTGAATACGAGCGAAAGGATGACAGACAATATAAGACTTAAGAATACCGTTATTGTACCTTTCTTCATCGACTCTCCCAAAGACGCTGTCTTTTATTCCTTTGATTTTCTGCCCGAAATTGACAGATTGGGTTTTTTGAAGTATCAGATTTTGTTGCTTCGTTCAGTAATGGTCTTGAAGATTTTATTGACCAGATCTGTGAGCTGGGTCTTGAAAATGATAACCAGCCCGATGAGAACCACGAGAATCAGAATCATTTCCACGGTCCCGATAGCACTCTCATCGGCAATAAAGCGTCTGAACATTTCTTCACCTCCTTTTTTCCGGGGATTTCGCTCCGGCACAGAGCCGGACACTAAAGTGAAAACGACAGAAATGCCGGAACGATCACTATAACCATTACGATTAAGAGCATAAGGCCCATAGGCAAAAGCAGCTTTGTGCCGGCCTCCTCCCCGAGGCGCCGGGCCAGACTTTTGCGTTCCTCAAAGGCATCGCGGACCTCCTCCTCAAGAAGCCTTAAAAGATCGGAAGAGCCCTTTTTAAGATTCTGGCTTAACAGGTTTCCCAGCTTGTTGTAACGGGAAATCTCGCAGCGGGTTCCGAAATCCTGATAAGCCTGCATTTCGGAGAGACCGCTCTTCATTTTATGAACCGCTATGCACATTTCCTCGTAGGCGTAATACTTTTTTGTGCTTTTTCTTGCTTCATAATCTCTTGCGATCTTTTCGAAGGCTCCCCTGAGGGTCATGCCGGCGCCGATTAAAAGGGTCATTTTACTGACAATTTCCGGATAATTAAGCAGCATTTCCCTCTCTCTGGCCGCCACTTGTTTTAACAGCTCCCGATCCTGCCCGAAGTAGATTAAGCATCCCGCGATTACGGACATCAAAAGCAGCGTCAGCCCTGTGTTGGAGTGTTTTTCCCGGTAGGACAGGGCTTTTCCGAAGAGAGTGGAGGGGAGTTTCATAACAGCCTCGGTGGCGCTTTCCGCGTCGGTTCTTTCTATTTCGCCTGTCAGAGTATCAAAGACGGCCTCCGCGCGGCTGCGTTTTCGGGGATAGACTCTGGCGAAAAGCTCATATTCATCATGGGCGTCAAAATAGGTCAGGGTTGCAAAGAGCTGAAGAAGCTGTCCCTCAGTATTAATGAAGTCCTTTTCGATATGTCCCTCCTTGTCCATCACGGTATAGTCGTCGTTTTCCCATTCGATGGAAACCGGATAAGCGGGAAGAGATGTTACGAGGTTCAGATCGGTGTCCACATGATCAAGGGACGCATTTTCCCCGAGAATCACCTGATCCAAAGCCGTTTCTATTTCCGAAAAGATTGCCCGGATTTCTTCCGGTGTATACTGCTGTTCGGTTACGGTTACATTCAGATCTCCCTCTACGGGCTTTCCGTCCATATATGCTTTTAAGACCGTGCTTCGCTCCGCTTCTCCGTACGAAGGACGCTTTATCTCGGGTGATTCGAGAAAGCCGGAATTGCCGAGGCTTTTTATGGCAAAGAAAAGGCCGAAGAGATTTCCGAGAAAAATAATGACGGCGGAAAGCATCAGCTTTTCAGCATAGTAGCGTCTTGTATTATCCCGGACAGATTCTCCGGGATTAAGAAGAGCCAGACGGGAGGGAACCGCATCTGCCGCTCCGTGCCGGCGAAGAGACGTGAAAAAAAGGGCCAGGCGGTAAAAAGGCTTAAGGAGAGCTGAATGCTTCTCCGTATCATCCGCTTCCTTTCGTGAGATAAAGAAAAGAAACAGGAAAACAAACAAAATCAGAAGATGAAGAATGAGCATGGGAAACCTCCTTTTTGACCTTAAATCTGTATACGCAGGATTTTTTCCGACAGGCAGAAAGCGAAGGCATATAATGCGAGGCACCCTGTCATGATGATCACTCCTGTGGGGTTATGGTAAAGAGGTTCAATAAAATCCGGGCTGGTGAGGCCGATATAGCAGAGGATTCCGAAGGGAACCAGCTGCATGATGCGGTTTTCAAAACGCTTTGCCGACATAAGAGTTTCGATTTCCCTGCGTACCTCTATTTTGTCGCTGATGGTATCTGCCGCCCTCCGGATAACGGCGCTTAAATTTCCGCCGTTTCTCTTGGCGGAGCGGAATACGTCCGCGAAGTCCCGGATGTCTTCGATTCCGCTCCGGTCAGAAAGATCAGAGAGGATATCCTCAATGTTTTCGTTGGCTTTGAGACGTCTGGAGAGGAGTATGAGTTCTCCTGTTATTAAACCATCACGGCCGTAGAGCTTTTCCATATCGGCGAGTGCGGAAAGGAAGGCGTTTTCGATGGAATAGCCGGCGCTTAAGGCTCCTCCCACTGCCAGAATGGCTTCCTTGAATTCCAGGGAAAGCTCATAAAGCCGCCTGTCCTTCTTCTCCTCCCGGTGATATCTTATATAAAGAAAGATTATCGGGATCAGGGCGGGAAGGGCTAAAACACTTTTGTAAAATATCCAGGCAATCCCGGCGGCGATCCCGGCTCCGGTACAGACGGCGATAGTCCATTCTCTGAAAGTAAAATGATAAACCTTATAATTCAAAGCCGCTCCTTTCCAGTTTTTTCGTGTCTTTAAGTTCTCCGACTTTTTTAAGCCTCTTTCCGTCAAAGCAGAAGATGGGGGAAAGCTCGATTTCCTGGTTTCTGTAGCCTGTTACTTCCGTGATTTCCAGCACCTTTCGGCTTTTGTCCCTCAGCCTTCCGAGATGAACGATCAGATCCACGGCGGAGGCAATCTGCCGTCTGATTGCCGGGAGGGGAAGCTCTATTCCCATAAGAACCATGGTTTCCATTCGGGAAAGCATGTCAGAAGCGCTGTTGGCATGACCGGTTGAGAGAGAGCCGTCATGTCCGGTGTTGGCAGCCTGAAGAAAATCTATTGCGGCGCCGTCACGGATTTCGCCGACGATGATGCGGTCAGGGCGCATACGCAATGAGGTTTTTATCAGATCCCGCATTGTGATGGCCCGGCACCCCTCTATATTGGCGTTTCTCGTTTCAAGACGAACCAGATTCGGAATCCCCTGAATCTGCAGCTCCGCGGCGTCTTCGATCGTGATAATACGCTCGCCGGAAGGGATAAAATTGGAGAGAGCGTTTAAAAAGGTGGTTTTACCTGAGCCCGTTCCTCCGCTGATGAAGATGTTGTAGCCGCTGATTACCAGTTTTTTTAAAAAATCCGCGCCCTCCGGGGTTATGGCACCGAAGGAGATGAGATCCTCCATTGTTATGGCTTTGTCCGGGAACCGGCGGATTGTGAGAATCGGTCCGTTTATCGCCACCGGGTTCATAACCACGTTCACCCGGGAACCGTTTTCCAGGCGGGCATCCACTATCGGTGACCCTTCATTGACCACCCGGTTGGAGCCGGCAGCGATTTGCTGGATAACATCCCCCAGGGCCGCTTCATTTTCAAAACGCTTGTCCCATTCGAAGAGAGCTCCCGCGCGTTCGATAAAGATGGGGCCGGTACCGTTTACCATGATTTCGGTGACCTCCGGATCATCAATGAGGGGCTGGATGATGCCTTTTTTTCGAATGGAATCAAAGATTTCCTGCCGGAGGCGGAGACGCTCCTCGAGACTTAAAAATTCGGTTTTGGATCTGGAAAGAATCAGTTCATCGATTATTTCGCCGATTTCTTCATCATCCACGTCTCTTGTGAGATCGATCTTCGGCAGAATAAGAGAACGAAGCTCTTCCTTTAAGGCGGTCAGATCTCTCATACTCCTCCTACGTCCCAGGGGCTGCCCTCAGAAAGAAGCTTTCGCACATAATCTCCCAGGGAGGTCTGCTCCAGGTTTTCTGGCGAACAGTCCAGATCCCTGAAATAAGGAAACTCCAGTTTTTTTGTTTTGTTAAGGAGCTCGCTCTGCTCCATTATCCGCATGGAGGCTTCGTATTGCTCCAGCTTTGCCTCGGAAACCCTGTCGGTCCGGACAGGCATGTAGATGAGCTCACATATTTTTAAAAGCTCCGTCAGATCCTTTATGCCGTCGCCGAAATCGACGATTATCGTACCGTAGCCGCTTGTTATGAGCTTTTCAAAGAGGAGAAGCCAGGTGGAGATATCCACGGTTTTTAAATCCGTAGGATAGATTGCCGGAGGAATATAGTCCAGCTGTCCCACGCGCTGGACTATGCTTGCCAGCTTATAGGGAAAGTTCTTTTTATTCTGGCCGACGTAAAAAACCAGATCGCTTAAATCCGACATAAAGCTTTCTTTCAGCAGGGAATGGAAGCCCGAATAATCCTCCATATTTACATAGAGAGTTTTTTCCCTGCGGGAGAGGAGCTCGCCAAGTGTCAGAGAAAAGGAAGTCTGTAAAGACCGCCGGACGGGGGAGTAGACTCCGATAAGATGACAGATGCTTCCCGAGAGGGCCGCGGAAAGCTCCTCCGGCTCCTCCGCGTAGTAGCTCATAACTTCCCGCATGATATTTTCGGTGGACTGGTATTTGCAGACATTTTTGTGGCCGCGGCCGTCCTTTCTGGTGCCCGCTTCCTCCGAAAGCACCATGATTTCGCCGAATTTGAGCTCTTCCATTTCATCCTTTAAATTTGCTTCTTCAACCAGCAGGATGTCTACGGGGTTTTCTTCCGCAAAGCCCTTAAGAGCGTCCCATTCCGTGAAGCCCCGGATTTCCACGGGAACCGGCCGCACTTCGCAGAAATAGTCCATGAGTTTTGTCACATAAGCTTCGTCGCTGTCATATACAGCCATGATATTCTGTCCCATATTTTCCTTTCTGCCGTGTAATCTGTGACTTTTATCACGGTCTTTAAGTTTTTTCAGTGAAATGCGGCGGAAGCCAGAATCCCCAGACTGACGGGAACGGCAGCGGGAAACTGCCTTTTTTTACTGAGTGCGGCCGTAAGAAGGGCGGCCGGCAGAATGAATTGTAGCGCGTCCCGTAGTTCCCCGGCACCCACGGCAAGGATGAGTACCATAAGAAACTTTATATCGCCGGCTCCGAGAAAGCCCAGGGCAAAACACGGGAAAAGCAGAACAAAGACAAGAACCGTGTAACAATAGCCTGAGAGAAGCGCTGCCGGTCCGCCTGTAAAAAACAGAAGTAACGAAAAGGCAAGTATGCCGCTTAAAATCAGGGCATTGTCGATTTTCCGGTATTTCAGGTCGGAAACGGAGGCGGCGAGAAGAAAGGACAGTAAAAGAACATCCTTCATTTCCTGAATTCCTTTTTTTGTTTAGGAACATCTGCCGAAGCGGCAGCTTCCGAAATGAGAACCCGGGACCTGTCTCCCGGGGAATGTGATTGATACTATAATTCAAATTCCGGAGAAATGCAAGAGGGAAAATTTATTTTTTTTCACCCGGACCTGCGCCCTGACTTGCGGCCCTTTTTTTTTCGTGATAACATCGGGATATGAAAAAAATAGTGTTGACCGGCGGCGGAACGGCGGGGCACTGCGTTCCGAATCTGGCCCTCCTGCCGACTCTTAAGGCCGCTGGTTTTGATATTTCCTATATCGGCTCCTATAAGGGGATAGAGCGCTCTCTGGCCGAGGGCGCAGGGCTTGTGTATTACGGGGTTTCCTCCGGAAAGCTGCGCCGATATATGGATATAAAAAATTTTACCGATCCTTTCCGCGTGATAAAGGGGTATGCGGAGGCGGTGGGTATTTTAAAAAAGCTTTCGCCGGATGTTGTATTTTCAAAGGGAGGCTTTGTGGCGGTACCTGTGGTTCGTGCCGCAAAACATTTAAAAATTCCGGTAATCTGCCATGAGTCCGATATGACCCCGGGACTGGCTAACCGTCTGTCTTTCGGTGCCGCGAAAAAAATCTGCTGTTCCTTCAGGGAGACGCTGGAACAGCTTCCTGCGGAAAAGGGAGTGTTTACGGGTTCTCCGGTGCGATCGGAGCTGTTTGAGGGAAACAGAGAGCGGGCGTTAAAGTTCAGCGGCCTTACGGACGACGGCCGTCCCTTTGTCCTGATTGTCGGAGGAAGCCTGGGGGCCGCCCACGTTAACGAGGCTGTAAGACATGCCCTGCCGGGACTCCTTACGCATTACCAGGTGGTACATCTTTGCGGCAGGGGAAAGGTGGATCCTACACTGAATCAGAAGGACGGCTATGTTCAGTATGATTATATTGACAGGGAAATGGCTGATCTTCTGGCCCTGGCGGATGTGGTTATTTCCAGGGCGGGCTCCAACGCCATTTTTGAGCTCCTGGCGTTGAAGAAACCGAATATTCTGGTGCCTCTGCCGGCCGGAGCATCAAGGGGAGACCAGATTCTGAATGCCCGTTCCTTTGCCGCGAGAGGCTATTCTTTTGTTCTCCAGGATGAAGATTTAAGCGACGAGACGCTTTTGTCCGCTCTGAAAGCAGTGCTGGACGATAAGGATATATATATTGACGCAATGAAGAAAAGTCCCGAGGCAGATGCCGTCAGTACGATCTGCGGGCTGATAGAGGCGGTTTCTTCGGGAAAAAACTGAGAAAAAATATGGAGGAATATTATGAAAGACGACTGTATTTTCTGCAAGCTTGCAAACGGGATTATTCCCACAAACACGGTATATGAGGATGAGGAGTTCAGGGTCATCATGGACGCCGCTCCGGCAACCAGGGGTCACAGCCTGATTCTTCCGAAGGAGCATTATGCGGACATTTATGAACTGCCGGAGGAGACGGCGGGAAAGGTTTTCATCCTCGGGAAAAAACTCGCCGCCCACCTTAGAGACACACTGGGAGCGGATGGTTTTAATATTGTTCAGAACAACGGGGAAACCGCCGGCCAGACGGTGTTTCATTTCCATCTTCACCTGATTCCGCGTTTTAAGGACGACGCTCAGAGGATCGGCTGGAAACCGGGAAGTCCTTCCGAAGAAGAGCAGAAGGAAATCCTCAAGAAGATACAAATTTAGTTTTCTCCTCCGAAAGGAAAGGCAGTATCCAAAGCCAAAAGCATCTTCAGATCGCCGCGGATCTGAAGCTCTCCCGCCATAAAGGCCCGCTGGAAGGTTTTCCGTCCGTTCATTATCTCGTTCAGCTTTTCACTGGAGATTTTGCAGAAGAGGGTAGGATTCTCGATTTCCCTGTATTCCACGGAAAGTCCGGCGGGGGATATTTCCAGCGCAAGAGGCTTTGGAAGTTTTTTGATTTTAAACTGATAGGTGGCTGAAAGGTTTTCCTGGCTCCGGAAAGCCCTTTTAAAACCGGAGATAATCATGTCTTCCTCAGAGGCGCCGTTGTTTTCCATCAGAGTCCTGAAGTGGCTTGCCAGCTCCCGGATATCTTCCTTCTGTGTCTGGACATAGTTTTCATCCGAGGCATATTTGGAGAGCTGCTCCGTTTCCTGGGGTGTGAGGGGCATGGGATCCGCGGCTGCCGCAACCTTTTTCACCGCCTGTGAACTTGCCGGAAGGGTAACCCGTTTCTGGGAAATGGTTCTGTATATATTTTCGGCCGCGTGTTCCACTACGGCCATGTAATCCTTGTTAAGCTCAAAGGTCACCGTGTCCTCGATATATCCGCAGAGTCCCTCAAGAGGCTTTCCGCCCAGCAGGTCCCAGGCTGACTGAAGCTTGAGGCGGGCTTCGCGCTCACCGTATGCGGTTGACATAACAACAGGACACATGTAGATTTCCGCTATCTTTTCCTTGTTTCCATAGAGCCAGCAGGCATCGAGAAATTCTACCATATAACCGCTTAAACCCAGCCATTCTACCGTGGAGGCAAGGATCACTCCGTCGGTATCGTTAAGGGTGCCCGGCAGGGAGGTTATGGTTCGCTTTTCCTCATAGAGATTGTAGCGCTTCACATCCACCCGGAGTTCTTCAAGCACCTCCTGCATCCTTTTGAGAACCGTCAGGGTCGGATCCCCCATTATTCCCCGTCCGCCGTAATAAATATTGATTTTCATGAATACTCCTTAACGCATCACACGCGTTCATCAAACTTTTTATGCCTGGGCCGGTACAGAATGGCCGACAGGAAAAGCCCCGCCAGCAATCCGCCGACATGCGCCGCGTTTCCCGCTCCGCCTGCGGTTAAACCCATAAAAAGAGCGTAGGACACCGCAAGTACAAGCAGAGGAAGAACCAGTCTTTTCTGGAACCGGTGGTTTTTTATCAGAATCATGAACATGGTGCCGATGATGCCGAAAATAGCTCCGCTGGCACCGGCAGCCACGGAGTTGGAACCCGAGAACAGCTGGACGAAAAGCATGGCTATTCCCGAAAAAATGCCGCTGACAAAATAGATAATCAGAAACCGTCCTTTTCCAAGAGTGTTTTCCACCATGCTGCCGACAAAATAGAGAATGAACATGTTTTCCAAAAGATGCAGAAAACCGAAATGCATGAACATGCAGGTGAAAAGACGGTATAATTCGAAATCCGTGAGAATATAGGAAGAATAAAGAGCTCCATGGCGGGCCATGTATGCTGCGTTCTTTGTGTCTCCGAAGGCGGAGAGAGCAGCAAAGACGATAACATTTAAAAGGATCAGCGCCAGAGTGGCTTCACTGTTTTTTCTGAAGGGAAGACGCCGGGTGGCTTCCGCCGCGGTGCGTTCCATTTCCTCGGCTGCCTGAAGACACATCTCCTCCAGAGGTTTCCGGAGGCAGTCGAAGTCCATGACGGAATCTTCGTATACAATGAGTCTCATGCTCCGGGCATCCATAATCCAGGTAGCGGGATCCGCGGCGCAGACAGGGCGGGCCGAGGCCGTGTTCAGTGTCAGAAGAATTGTCAGCTGTTCTATATCGGTGTAGCCTTTTTCTGCAAATGCCCGGCGAAGCTCTTCCCGGAAGGCAATGGACTCAGATGGGCGGACATAGGCCTGGATAAGGTCGAGAACCTGTATTATCCGGCTCGTTCTGCCTTCCGTGCGGAAATAGAAGCTGACCGCCGGAGAGGAGGTTTCTCTTTTTACATATCCCCGGGATTGAAGGAGTTCGGAAAGACCCATTCCTGATACCTTTCTAAAAAAGATTTACCCGAACATTGTACTATTTTAAGGCTGTTATTGCAACGTCGGACTATGTGACGGAACGACTCCGGCCGCGGCCTTTCGAAGCTGGGAAAAATATGGTAAAATACAACTGATCAGCACCCCGTGAAATGTGAAGTATCCCGAGGTGCAGGGGGTGCTGGTTATTACGGTAAAAATCAAAAACACGTGCCGGAAATCGGGAAAAAAGGAGAGGATTGCTATGGCAAAAGTGACATATGATTATTCCAAGGCGGCTCCCTTTATCCGTGAGGATGAAGTGAAAAACATGGAAGGGCCGGTAACAGCGGCGAAAGAGCTGCTGCTCTCGGGAAAGGGCGCGGGGAGCGACTTTCTGGGATGGGTAGATCTTCCGGTGAATTACGACAAAGAAGAATTTGCCCGGATCAAAAAAGCGGCGGAGAAGATCCGCTCGGACAGCGAAGTGCTTCTGGTAATAGGCATCGGAGGTTCGTACCTGGGAGCGCGGGCGGCCATTGATTTTCTGAGACATAATTTTTATAATGCCGTTTCGAAAGAGCTTCGGGGCGGTCCGGAAATCTATTTCCTCGGAAATAACATTTCTTCCTCTTATATGTCCGATCTCATGGACGTTATCGGAGAACGGGATTTTTCGATCAACATGATATCCAAATCGGGAACCACCACGGAGCCCGGGATTGCGTTCCGTATTTTCCGGGATCGCCTGGAGGAAAAGTACGGTAAGGAAGAAGCGGCAAAGCGGATATATGCCACAACCGATAAAAAGAGAGGTGCGCTTAAAACCCTGGCGGACGCTGAAGGCTATGAAGAATTTGTGATTCCCGACAATGTGGGCGGGCGTTTTTCCGTGCTGACGGCGGTGGGCCTTCTGCCTATTGCGGTCTCGGGCGCGGACATCGACGCGTTGATGGCCGGCGCAGCAAAGGGCAGGGAATATGCTGTAAATAACGCTTTTGCAGATAATGATGCCATGAAATACGCGGCGATCCGCAATATTCTTTCCCGGAAGGGCAAGGAGGTGGAGATCGTCGTCAACTACGAGCCGAGCCTGCATTATCTCTCAGAATGGTGGAAGCAGCTTTACGGCGAATCCGAGGGAAAGGATCAGAAGGGTATTTTCCCGGCGGCCGTGGATTTTACCACCGACCTTCATTCCATGGGACAGTTCATTCAGGACGGAGCAAGGATACTTTTTGAAACCGTAATTGAAATTGAAAAGGTTAAAATAGAGCTTACCATGAAAAAGGCGGAATCCGATCTGGACGGACTGGACTATCTGGCGGGGAAAACAGTGGACTTCGCAAATAAGTGCGCAATGAACGGCACAATCCTGGCCCATACCGACGGGAACGTGCCCAATACCATGATTCATGTTCCGGAGCAGACAGAGCAGTATCTGGGAGAGCTTTTCTATTTCTTTGAGTTCGCCTGCGGTTTAAGCGGATATATGCTGGGAGTCAATCCTTTCGACCAGCCCGGGGTCGAGAGCTATAAGAAAAACATGTTCGCCCTTCTCGGAAAGCCCGGATTTGAGGGAGAGACCGAAGCTCTCCGGGCCAGACTTTGAACATCGGAATCCAGGCGCTGGGGTCGCTACGGGTCGTTGATCCCGCCCGGAAGCCTGAGGAAACGGAAAAACAGCTGCGTGCCGACTATACGGCCATTAAAGAAGCGGGCTTTGACGCAATTGATTTCGGGCTTGAGTGTTTTCTGGACAGCCGGTCCCTTTCAGACAGGTCTGTTCCCTGCTTTTTTGACCGCCCCATGGAGGAGCTGGAGGAATATTTTCTGCCCTACCGGGAGCTTTGCGCCGAAAGCGGGCTGGAGATTTCCCAGACCCATGCCCCCTTTGAAAAATGTGTAGAAGAGGGGGAACGCCGGGAGCATTATTTCGGGGTTATCGAAAAGGCCATACGTCTGACGGGATTTCTGAAGGTTCCCTATTGCGTTGTGCATCCGATAATAATGCGCCGTCTTTACGGGCCGGAAAAAGAATGGAAAGATAACACGGCCATGTTTAAGAGGCTTGTTCCCGTTGCGAAGGAAAGCGGTGTCATGATCTGCCTCGAAAACATGTTTGACCGCAATCCCAGGGATGTGGACGAAACCGTATGCTCCGGAGCCGATGAGGCAGTGCGCTATCTGGATGAATTAAACGATTTTGCCGGGGAGGAGCGCTTCGGCTTCTGCTTTGACCTGGGTCACGCGGCTCTTATGCGGCGAAGCCCGAGAGACTATATCAAAGCTCTGGGAGGACGGCTTAAGATACTGCATCTTCACGACAACGACGGAACCCATGATTTTCACGCTCTGCCGTTCACTTTTGTGGCTGCGTGGGGCGGACCGTATGTCATTAACTGGGATGGACTTATTGAGGGGCTTTCCTCGGTGGGCTATGACGGAACCCTGTCCTTTGAGGCGGGGCCGGGGATTCTGGCTTTGCCGGAGCCTTTAAAACAGGCCGGGCGGGTCTTTACCGCCGAGTGTGGGAAATATATAATTAAACAACTCAGGGAAGTATAAGAAATATTTCAGGCTATGCTGGAGGATGGAGACTAATGGGAATACTGATTAAGGACGCGATGGCGATTCTTCCGGAAGGAGATCGGGATGAAGCCGGGCGTCACAGCATATATATAGAAGGAAAAGATATCGTCGGGATCGACAGTGAGCCGGAGGGCTTCAAGGCGGATAAGGTGATTGACGGGCGGGACAGGCTGGTAATACCCGGTCTTGTGAACACCCACACCCACACCTATATGTCGGTTTTCAGAAATGTGGCGGATGATTTAAGCTTCATGGACTGGCTGTTTAAGACCATTGATCCTCTTGAGGCCAGGCTTACACCGGAGGACGCCTACTGGGGCTCCTGCCTCGGGCAGATAGAGCTTATTAAATCCGGCACCACAACCTTTAATGACCAGCAGATGCACATTCATCAGACCACGAGGGCGGTGAAGGATTCCGGCATGCGCGCGGTGATCTGCCGGGGACTGGTGGGAGACAAATATGACAGGGAGGATTACCGCCTTAAGGAAGCGCTGGAGGAAATGGAGGACGGAAAGGACTGTGACCGGCTTCATTTCATGCTGGGACCCCACGCCCCCTATACCTGCGGCCCCGAATATCTGAAAATGTGCGCGGATGTGGCAAAGGAGAAGGGAGTGGGGATTCATATCCACCTTTCGGAGAGTGAAGCCGAAATTGAGAACATGCGCAAAGACCACGACTGCACTCCGATAGAATACGCGTTAAAAGCCGGGGTTTTTGATGTGCGTACCGTGGCGGCCCACTGCGTACAGGTTACTGACGGAGATATTGATATATTAAAGAAGCATGGGGTCAGCGTGGTAACGAACCCGGCTTCAAATATGAAGCTCGGCAACGGCTTCGCCCCGATCCCGAAGCTTATGGATGCGGGCGTGAACATCTGCCTCGGAACCGACGGAGCCGCGTCCAACAATACCCAGAACATGCTCAGGGAGATGAATCTCCTGGGGCTTATCCATAAGGGCAACCACAGAAACCCCGAGTGTGTCAGTGCCAGGGAAATCTTCAGAATGGCTACAATTAACGGAGCGAAGGCTCTGGGGCTGGAAAATGAGATCGGCTCCCTGGAGACCGGAAAAAGGGCCGATCTGGTAATATTAAGGCTGGATGTGCCTTCCATGATGCCCTGTAATAACCTGATTGCCTCGCTTGTCTATTCCGCCAACGGCTCAGAGCCCGATACTGTTATAATAAACGGGAAAATAGTGATGGAAAACCGGGAAATTACTACCCTTAATGAGGCTGAAGCATATGAAAAAATCAGGAAAATCATGGAGAAACTCGGTCTCGACAGGAAAAAATATTAAAGTTTTCTTAATGTTTTTGAAAAAAGGCATTGAAATTGGCGATTGACAATGCTAAAATGTAGCAGGTATTAGAAATCTTTTATTTTTAAAATCTTTTTTACGGAGGGAGATTTTGTTATGAAGAAGTTAGCGGCGTTATTAGTATGCATTGCTCTTACAGTCGTTTCCGTAGTACCGGCGTTTGCAGGCCCGCAGGAGGAGATTGCGGCGGCTATCGCGGCACAGGAAAAGCGTACGGCTGATTTCCTTGCATACCAGCAGAACCTCACGGACTTCTATCGTGCACAGCTCGCAAAGGGCGAGGCTGAGCAGGCAGCGCGGCTCGCAAGCTATCAGGCATATCAGGCGAACCTTGCATCATTCTATGCAGAGCAGCTTGCCAAGGCAGATGCACAGAGAGGTCAGCTTGCAGCATTCCATGCAAGTCAGCTCGCAAAGGGTGAGGCGGAGCAGGCAGCGAGACTTGCCAGCTATCATGCATATCAGGCAAACCTTGCAGCGTTCCAGGCTGGACAGATTGCAAAGGGCGAAGCTGAGAGAGCAGCTGGTATGGCTCGTTACGAGGCTTATCAGAATGCCTACAACGCAAGACGCGCTCAGATCCTTGCTCAGGAAGCAGCAAATAAGGCCATCAGGGCTGAGCTTCAGAAGCAGATCAATGCTTATCTTGCAATGTTCTAATCCCGAAAACAAGGATGCGGGGGGCTGCAAGTGTGCAGCCCCCCGTCTTTTAATATGAAAAGGAGAACCTATGTCTAGCGAAATTAAAGATATTGCTCTGGCGGAGTCCGGCGAGCGTAAAATCGAATGGGTGAGGAGAAACTGCCCTCTGCTTCGTTCCCTTCGGGAGGATTTTGAAAAAACAAAGCCTTTTGCGGGAAAAAAAATAGCCCTTTCAGTACATCTTGAAGCCAAAACCGCGTTTCTGTGCCTGACCCTGAAGGCGGGCGGCGCGGAAATGTTTGTTACAGGCTCGAATCCCCTGTCCACTCAGGACGATGTGGCGGCGGCGCTTGTGAAGGCGGGACTTGAGGTTCACGCCTGGCACGGAACAACAGACGAAGAATATGCCCGGCACATCAGGGCAGTGCTTTCTCCCGGGCCGAATCTTATAATCGATGATGGCGGGGATCTGGTGCATATGATGCATACTGAGCTTAAAGAGCTGATTCCCGGAGTTATCGGAGGCTGTGAGGAAACTACTACCGGAATTCTCAGGCTGGAAGCCATGAACCGGGAAGGAAGCCTGAAGTTCCCGATGGTCCGGGTGAACAATGCCCAGATGAAGCATTTCTTTGACAACCGTTACGGTACGGGGCAGTCAGTCTGGGATGGAATAAACAGAACAACCAATCTCATTGTGGCCGGAAAGATTGTGGTTGTGGCCGGTTACGGCTGGTGCGGCAAGGGAACGGCTATGCGGGCCAAGGGCCTGGGTGCCCGGGTTATCGTTACGGAAATTGATCCCGTGAAGGCTATCGAGGCCATAATGGACGGTTTTGATGTAATGCCGATGAATGAAGCGGCAAAGCTGGGAGATATATTTGTTACGGTTACCGGCTGCGACAAGGTTATAGATGAGGAAGATTTCGCCGTGATGAAGGATGGAGCGGTGCTTTGCAACGCCGGACATTTCGACTGTGAAATCGACATGAAGCGCTTAAGGGAGCTGGCGGTGGAAAGCGCCCCGATGCGGAACAATATCATGGGCTATAAACTCCCCACCGGTCAGTACATCTATGTGCTGGGTGAGGGAAGGCTGGTGAATCTGGCCTGCGGCGACGGACATCCGGCGGAGATAATGGATATGTCCTTTGCGATTCAGGCTCTTTCCGCAAAATATCTGGTGGAGCATGAAGGGGCTCTTAAGGAAATGCTTATTGATGTCCCGGCTGAGGTGGACTATGAGGTTGCAAAGCGGGAGCTTGAGTTCCTCGGGAAGGAGATTGACACACTGACTCCGGAGCAGGAGAAATACCTGAACAGCGCAACAGTATAGATTCAGCTGAATGGTTGTTGAATCATAAAAAAGTTCTTTAAGAAAGGAGAAAAAAGATGAAGTATGTTTGTTCGGTTTGCGGTTATGTGCATGAGGGAGACGCGCCTCCGGCAGAGTGCCCGCAGTGTCATGCGCCTTCCTCGAAATTTGTGGCCCAGAGCGGGGAAATGACCTGGGCGGCGGAGCATGTGGTCGGAGTGGCCAAGGGAGCTCCGGAAGACATCATTGCCGATCTTCGGTCCAATTTTAACGGCGAGTGTTCCGAGGTCGGGATGTATCTTGCCATGAGCCGCGTGGCGTTCCGTGAGGGCTATCCCGAAATCGGCGAGTACTGGAAGACGGCCGCCTTTGAGGAAGCGGAGCATGCCGCGAAGTTTGCGGAGCTTTTGGGCGAGGTTGTGACGGATTCCACAAAGAAAAATCTGGAAATGCGCGTGGAGGCAGAAAACGGAGCAACTGCCGGAAAGACCGACCTTGCGAAGCGTGCAAAGGAATTAAACCTCGATGCCATTCATGATACGGTGCATGAAATGGCCAGAGACGAGGCCAGACACGGAAAAGCCTTTGCGGGATTGCTTAAGAGATATTTCAGTTAAACCTTAAACCTGTATCCGACGCCCCAGATTGTTTCGATATATTGGGGGTTGGAGGAATCAAATTCTATTTTTTCGCGGATCTTCTTGATATGGACGGTGACGGTGGCAATGTCGCCGACGGCGTCCATATCCCAGATCTCGCGGAACAGTTCGTCTTTTGAATAGACGCGGTTCGGATTGGAGGCGAGGAAGGTCAGAAGATCAAATTCCTTATTGGTCAGCTGCTTTTCTTCTCCGGAAACATAGACCCGCCGCGACTTCTTATCAATTTTAAGTCCCCTTATTTCCACTATATCCTTCCGGTCCATACGTCCGTCTCTGGTCAGCCGCTCAAACCGGGCCAGGTGCGCCTTGACGCGCGCCACCAGTTCACTGGGAGAGAAGGGCTTTGTGATATAGTCGTCCGCACCGAGGCCAAGACCCCGGATTTTGTCTATATCGTCCTTCTTGGCGGAAACCATGAGGATCGGAACGTTTTTTATCTCCCGGACCTGCTTGCAGATTTCGAAGCCGTCTATTTCCGGAAGCATAAGATCCAGTACGATGAGGTCGAAGTCCTCCTCAAGAGCCCGTTTAAGTCCTTTTTCACCGTTGTTTTCGATTTCCACCGAAAAGTCTGAAAGCTCCAGATAATCCTTCTCCAGGTCGGCAATGGACTCTTCATCTTCGATAATAAGTATTTTACTCATGCTTTCCTTTCCGGCGATACGCCTTTTTCCGCTGTCTCCGGAATAAATTTCCGGAATTCAATAATCATGGCGGTACCGTTGCCGGTGCCGCTTTCCGCCCAGACCCGGCCTCCGTGATCCTCCACTATCTTTTTTACAATGGAAAGACCAATTCCGGAGCCGCCTTTGGAGGAGCTGCGGGATGCATCGGAACGGTAAAAGCGGTCGAAAATATAAGGAAGATCCTTGGCCGCAATGCCCTTTCCGTTATCCCTGATTTCCACAATGACGAAAGCGTCGGCGTCTTTCAGCCGGATGCTTACGATACCGTGTTCCTTGTCCATATATTTGATGGAATTACCGATAATGTTGTTGATTACCTTCTTGATCTGCACCGGATCGGCAATAATACAGATACCGGGAGGCAGCTCAACGGAATAATTGAGCTCAATTCCCTTGGAGTTAAGGTCCAGCCGGATTTCGTCCACGCAGTCGTTAAAATACTCCGTGATATCGATTTTGGCAAAATCGTAGGGAATTTTGTTGGTGTCGATTCCGGCGTAGAAGGTCAGCTCGTTTATCAGTCCGTCAAGCTCCTCGGCCTTGGTGTAGATTGTCCGGACGTATTTATTCATTTTTTCCGGCGTATCCGCAACCCCGTCAATTATTCCCTCGGCATATCCCTTTATGGAGGTTACGGGGGTTTTAAGATCATGGGAGATATTGCTGATAAGCGTCCTGTTTTCGTTCTCCTCCTCCAGCTTAAGGTGTGCCGTATCCTCCAGGCGCTTGCGCATGGATTCGAAGTTTCCGCAGAGGTCGGCAATTTCATCGGTACGGTTTTCCGGAACGTCTATGGTGAAATCCAGAGTTCCGTCAGCTATTTTCCGGGTGGCCTCGCTCAGGTTCTTTATAGGGGTAATGACAGTACGGTAGACCCAGGATACCAGAAAAAACCAGGTCAGAATCAGTATCATCAGGATAATCAGGGCCAGCTGGAAGAAAAACACGCGGATCTCGGGGCTTATGCTCCCGACAATAGACCGCACCTGAAGATGCTCCTCCCTGAAATAAATCATCACAAACAGCCCCAGCAGCAAAAACAGCAGGAGCGGGAACAGAACGCCCAGCGAAAATGTCAGAACCATACGTGACTTAAGCTTCATGGAATTATCATAGTATAAAAGACGTTAAAAAACAAATACCAAATAAGAGTAAATCATGTGCTATAATAGGACAGGAATCAACAGCAAATTCGCATGCCGGCCCGCAGCCGCCTGCGATACGGAGGTAAACAATGTCTGACGACAGAAGATTTGCAGTGCTTATTGATATCGAAAACATATCCCGCAAATATGTGGAGCTTATTCTGGACGAGGCCTCAAATTACGGGGATCTGACGATAAAGAGAGCCTATGGCGACTGGACAAAGGCAGAAAGCGCTTCATGGCGGAATGAGCTGCTGGAAAACTCAATTATTCCCATGCAGCAGTTCAACAATACCTTCGGAAAAAACTCTTCCGATTCCGCCCTCATCATTGACGCAATGAAAATCCTTTACAGCAGCAATGTTGACGGTTTCTGTCTGGTTTCCTCGGACAGCGATTTTACAAGGCTGGCCGCGACTTTAAAGGAGGAGGGAAAGATCGTGGTGGGAATGGGCGAGAGCAAAACGCCCAACGCCCTGATTAAGGCCTGTGACTCCTTCAAAATGCTGGACGTCCTCTATAAGGAGGCCAACGCTGAGAAGGAAGACAAGCGAAAAGCATCGAAAACTGCCGCAAAGACAGCAGCCTCCGCCACAAAAAGCAATACCGCAAAAAAGCAGACAAACAATCTGACGAAGCTTTCTACTATCGAAAAGGCGATAAAGCAGATTATCATTGCCAATGATGACGAAGTGGGAATGAACATGGGCGCTCTGGGAAACAGCCTCCAGCGTCGTTATCCGGATTTTGATACAAGAAACTACGGCTCTTCCAAATTTTCGAAGTTTCTGGAGCAGTTTTCCTCCCTCAGTGTTATCAAGGTGGACTCAACCTACTATGTAAGCCTTGCGGAAAACGCGAAGGATAAAAAATGAAGCCGGAGACGGTTCCGGTTCTCTTTGAGGATGAGGATATTTTAGTTGTCCATAAAAGGGCGGGACTGGCGACCCAGTCAAGGGCGCCGGGAGAGCCGGATCTTATAAGAGTTCTTAAGATTAACGGAACGGAAGGATTTTTATCTCCGGTAAACCGCCTCGACCAGCCGGTTGAGGGAGTGGTGCTGCTTGCGAAATCAGAAAAGGCGGCGGCCGCCTTGTCCGAAAGCTTAAAGCGCGGCGATTTTAAGAAAACATACCGGTGTCTGGTTGTGCCCCGCCTCCTGCCGCCTCCGGCAGCGGGAGAAGTTTTGGAGCTGAAGGATTGTTTAGTCCGTGAAAAGGGTAATTTTGTACGGGTCGCAAAGGAAGGTGAAGAGGGACAGACAGCGAAACTCACGCTATACTTCACCGGTGAAATAAGGCTTATCGAAACCCCGGAAGAAATAACAGAAGCCCGCTGTGCGGCTGTGAACCTTATTACCGGGAGACACCATCAGATAAGGGTGCAGCTTTCCCATGCGCGGTATCCGATTCTCGGAGACAGAAAATACGGGATAGTTCCGAAGGGCTACCGGGAAGGGCTGGCTCTTGCGGCGGTGGAGCTTGGTTTTCCCCATCCCCGGACGGGGGAGCAAAAGGTTTTTGAAATCACGCCCTGGTTTATGCCGGGGGTGAAAATATAGAATTAAACAATTGGAGAAAAAACAATGGCAGAAGAAAAGAAACAGGTAGAGGCAATAACCTCAATGGAGGAGGATTTTGCCCAGTGGTACACGGACATCGTCAAAAAGGCGGAGCTTATTGAGTATTCCAGCGTGAAGGGCTGCATGATTATCCTCCCCGCGGGCTATGCCTTATGGGAAAACATCCAGAAGGAGCTGGATGCGCGGTTCAAGGCCACCGGAGTGGAAAACGTGGCAATGCCGCTTTTTATTCCGGAGGGGCTTTTAAACCGGGAAAAGGATCATGTCGAAGGCTTTGCCCCGGAGGTTGCCTGGGTCACTATGGGCGGAGGAGAGGCTTTAACGGAACGGCTTTGCGTACGCCCCACTTCGGAAACCCTTTTCTGTGATCTGTATAAAAATATCGTCCATTCCTATCGGGATCTGCCGAAGAATTATAACCAATGGTGCTCGGTGGTTCGCTGGGAAAAGACCACCAGGCCTTTTCTTCGCTCCCGGGAATTCCTCTGGCAGGAGGGACATACTATTCATGAAACCTATGAGGAAGCCGAGGAGAGGACGGTTCAGATGCTGAACGTCTATGCCGATTTTGTTAAAGAAGTGCTGGCGATTCCCACAATACGCGGAAAAAAGACCGATAAGGAAAAATTTGCGGGAGCGGAATCCACCTATACAATAGAGGCTATGATGCACGACGGCAAGGCGCTTCAGTCCGGTACGAGCCATAACTTCGGAGACGGCTTTGCGAAAGCCTTCGGTATTCAGTTTACGGGGCGGGACAACAAGTTCAATACTCCCTTCCAGACCTCCTGGGGCTTAAGCACAAGGATAATAGGGGCCATAATCATGGTTCATGGCGACGATTCGGGACTGGTGCTGCCGCCCGGAGTCGCGCCCCTCCAGATCGTGATTGTGCCGATTCAGCAGAGAAAAGCCGGCGTCATGGAAGCCGCGGAAAAGCTTAAAGAGAGTTTAAAGGAATTTCGTGTTAAGCTGGACGATTCCGACCGGAGTCCCGGATATAAATTTGCGGAACAGGAGATGAGGGGCTTCCCCTTAAGGGTGGAAATAGGTCCCAGAGATATGGAAGCCGGGAACTGTGTGTTTGTCCGCCGTGACAGCGGCGAAAAAATAACGGTGCCCATTTCTGAGGCGCCGGAGAAGGCCCGGGAGCTTCTTGCTGATATCCATGCTTCACTTTATGAAAAAGCCGAGCGGCATCTTAAGGAGTGTATCTATCCGGCAAAAACCTATGAGGAATTTAAGGATATTGCCGAGAACCGTCCCGGCTTTATCCGGGCTATGTGGTGCGGGGAAACGGAGTGCGAGGAAAAAATCAAGGAAGACACCACCGTTACAAGCCGCTGCATTCCCTTTGAGGACAATGAAGCGATTTCCGATACCTGTGTCTGCTGCGGAAAGAAGGCGAAGCACCTGGTGATCTGGGGGAAAGCATATTAAAATGCCCGACATGGAGGATTGATATGAAGATTTTAGTGATTAACTGCGGTTCTTCATCGCTTAAATTTCAGCTTATCGACACCGTTTCAGACGAAGTTCTTTCCAAAGGGCTCTGTGAACGGATCGGAATTGAGGGAGGAAGGCTGGAGCTTAAGGTTCGGGCCGGAGAAAAGACTTCAGAACAGGTGGAGATGAAGGATCACCGTGCCGCGGTGGATATGGTGCTGAAGAAGCTCACCGACACGGAGCAGGGGGTGATCCGCAGCTTAAGTGAAATCGATGCCGTGGGGCACAGGGTGGTACACGGCGGCGAAAGCTTTTCCGAGGCGGTTAAGATTGATGAGCGGGCACTTGAGTCCATTGAGGAGTGCGTCGATCTGGCGCCTCTCCATAATCCCGCAAATCTCATAGGAATCCGTGCCTGCACAGCACTGATGCCGGGAGTTCCCCAGGTGGCGGTCTTTGACACCGCCTTCCATCAGACCATGCCTCCAAAGGCTTATCTTTACGGAATCCCCTATGAATACTATGAGAAGTACAAAATCCGCCGCTACGGCTTTCATGGTACAAGCCACGCCTATGTTTCGAAAAGGGCAGCGGAAATATTGGGCAGGGATATAAAGGAGCTTAAGATCATTGTCTGTCATCTGGGCAACGGAGCCTCGATCTGTGCGGTAAAAGGAGGGAAGAGCGTGGATACCTCCATGGGGCTTACACCGCTGGAGGGGCTGATTATGGGCACCAGAAGCGGGGACATCGATCCCGGAGCCGTGCAGTATCTTATGAAAAAAGAAGGAATCGGCGAGGATGAGGTCATTAATATCCTGAATAAGCGCTCCGGGGTTTTGGGGCTTTCGGACGGAACCTCCTCCGACTTCCGGGATCTGGCGGAAGAAGCGGGGAAAGGGAACAAAAAAGCGGATACGGCTCTGGAGGCCTATGCTCTCAGGGTGGCGAAATACATCGGTGCCTACGCGGCAGAGATGAACGGCGTGGATGCCATAGTGTTTACTGCGGGAGCCGGTGAGAATAACAGTGAGGTACGCCGCCGTATTGCCGGGTATTTATCATTCCTCGGCACTTCTTTTAACGAGGAGGTCAATGCCGCCTCACGGGGTGTGGAATGCACCCTTTCCGCTGAGGGAGATAAGGTGACTCTTCTGGTGATTCCCACGGATGAGGAACGCTCTATTGCGGGACAGACAGAGGAGGTTTTGAAAAAGGGATGACTCTTGCGCTTCCGGATAATGTTTCAAAAATCATCCGGATTCTGGAAGAGGCGGGTTTTGAGGCCTTTGCCGTCGGAGGCTGTGTCCGGGATTCTTTGCTCGGAAGAACACCCCATGACTGGGATATCACGACCTCCGCAAGACCGCAGGAGGTTAAAAAGCTGTTTCGGCGTACGGTGGATACGGGACTTCAGCATGGAACCGTAACGGTGCTTATGCGGGGAGAAGCGCTGGAGGTCACCACCTACCGGATAGACGGAACCTATTCGGATGCGCGGCATCCGGACAGCGTGACCTTTACGCCGGAGCTTAAGGAGGATTTAAAACGCCGGGATTTTACCGTTAACGCCATGGCTTATAATGGGCGCTGCGGTCTTGTGGACGAATTCGGCGGTGTTAAGGATATTAAGGAAAAAAGAATCCGTGCGGTGGGAGAAGCCGAAGAGAGGTTCAGGGAAGACGCGCTGCGTATCCTGCGGGCCTTCCGGTTTGCCTCGGAGCTGGGGTTTTCCATAGAGAATAAAACCCGTCTGGCAGCGGGTGCTCTTGCGGAAAGCTTAAGGCAGATTTCTGCGGAACGGATTCGTTCGGAGCTTTTCAGGCTCCTTGTAAGTCCCCACCCGGAGCTTCTCCGGGATATGTATGAGGCGGGGATTACACGGGTCTTTATTCCCGAGTTTGACCGGTGTATGGAGCAGGAGCAGAATCATCCCCATCATTGTTTCAACGTGGGGGAGCACACCATAAGGGCGATGTGCGCCCTGTCCCCTGAGCCGGAAGCGGGGGAAGACACTTTTTTTCAGGATCCGAAGGAATATCAATATTTACGTCTGGCCCTGTTTTTTCATGATTTCGGGAAACCGGAAACCCATTTCACCGATGAAGAGGGAACGGATCATTTTCACGGACATGCCGAAGCGGGAGCAAAAATAACTGCGGGGATTCTGCGTCGCCTGAAAAGCGACAATGAAACAATAAAAACAGTGGAAGACCTTGTCCGTTTCCATGACCGGAAGCTTCCGGCAGAGGAGAAAACCGTGCGGCGGGCGGTTAACCGCGTCGGAGCCCTCAATTTCCGCAGGCTTTTTTATATTGTCCGGGCTGATATCATGGCTCAGAGTGAGTATAAAAGAGAGGAAAAGCTCACCGCGGAACGGGAGCTTAAAGCTGTTTTTGAAGAAATAATGCGGCGGGGAGACCCGGTTTCGGTTTCCGATCTGGCAATCGGCGGACGGGAGCTGATGGAACTGGGGGTTCCCAAAGGACCGGAAGTAGGTGCTGTTTTGCGTAAATTGCTGGAGGCGGTTCTGGAGAACCCGGAATGCAACACGGAAGAAAGGCTGAAGGAGCTGGTTATGGAGGAAAAGGCAGAGAAATGAAAAGAAGGGCGGCGTTATTTATCTTTCTTTCGTTTATACTGACTCTTTTCCTGTTTCCCGGCTGCTCACTTTCCCTGCCCGGAAAAGAGGGCGGAGATGACGGAAATATGTCCGGAGCGGCGGAGGAGACGGAAAATACCGATCAGGACCTTCTTTCGGAAAAGGATCTTCAGGGAACCGTGACAGGAGTACTTCTTTCCGTGGACGAGGCGGAAGGAACTATCCGCTTTGCCAACACCGCCGGAGGAAAGCGCTATGAGCTTAAGCTGGATTCCTCCACGGATTATTATAATTCCTTCGGGGATGTGATGGTGGGAGACCAGTTTGAAATTGGGGATATCGCGGAAATCACGGCTTCTCTTCATTCCGGACTGGTAAAAACCGTCCGTCTTGTGGATTCTTTTTTTTACTCAGGTGTGAAAAACTATGAATACAGCCTGAATAAGGGTGTTTTTACCGCGGATGGTGTGAATTACCGTATCGGCAGCCAGACCGTAGTTATCGAGGACGGGGAAACAGCGGATTTTGAAGATATTATGCCGGGAGATGCCCTTTCCATACGAGGTGTGGACCGGGATCTATATTCAATCATTATCGACCACGGCACAGGGTATGTGCGCATGACCGGCGGCGAATATTTCCGCGGAGGGGTCGTGCAGATCGGAAAGAATATCAGGGAAATAGAAAACGACATGCTTGTGGGCGTGGGGGAGGGAAACTACGACCTTATTGTAATTTATAATAATGACCGGGCGAAAAAGCCGATTACGGTGCGCCGCGGTGAAGAAACCTTTGTGGATTTAAGCGAATTTAAGGGAACCCTCATAAAATACGGGAAAATCACGTTTACCTTTGATCCTCCGGATGCCCTTCCGACAGTAAAAATCGACGGAAAACAGGTGGAGTTGCTAAGACCCGTGGAACTGGAATACGGCGCCCATACCTTGGTGATTACCGCCGACGGCTATAAATCCCTGCATCAGAAGATACGGATTGCGGAGCCCATGGCCAATCTGGATGTGACGCTGGAAAAGGATGTTTCGGCTAACTCCGCGTCCTCCTCATCCTCCGGGACTTCTACGGATTCAGCCTCCGGTTCCACGAAGCTGCCTCCGGATACGTTTAAAAAGAAGGACACGTCATCGGAAAACACCGATTCGGCCTCCGACTCATCCTCTTCTCCGGCAGCCGGTACAGACTCATCTTCAGCCGTCGGCTCCGGAAGCTCATCCACGTTGACGCCCACCGGCGACGGAACGGTGAATCAGCTCTATATCGATTCGCCGGAAGGGTGCGAGGTATATTTTGACGGGATGTATAAAGGGCTGGCCCCCCTGCACTTCACGAAAACGGGAGGCACTCATGTGATAACATTAAGAAAGGACGGATACAGGTCAAAAACCTATACCCTGTCCCTTTCCGAAGCAGATAATGAGACCTATTCCTTTAACGCACTGGAGGAGTTGGGAGAAGACTGAGAGCGCATGGCCTTAAGAGCCGGATCGAAGCTCGGTGATGAATTCCTCGAGCCGGCCAAGGGCCACCTTCAGATTTTCGATGGAATAGGCATAGGAAATCCTTAGGAACCCTTCCCCGCAATTACCGAAGGCGGTTCCGGGGACTACAGCTACTTTTTTTCTTTTTAAGAGTTCAGTCGCGAATTCATCGCTTGTCATTCCGAATTCCCGAATTGAGGGAAAGACATAAAAAGCGCCGTAGGGCTCGAAGCAGCTTAAGCCCATCCGCCGGAATTCGTGCATCAGAAAACGCCGGCGTTCGTTATAGGCGTTCCTCATTTCCTCCACATCGGAATCTCCGTGCTTTAAAGCCTCCACTGCGGCGTACTGGCTGGTGGTGGGGGCGCACATTATGCAGTACTGATGTATTTTTGTCATCTGAGTGATGATATTTTCCGGCCCGCAGGCATAGCCCAGACGCCAGCCTGTCATGGCAAAGGCCTTGGAAAAACCGTTGATCAGAATCGTCCGTTCCTTCATCCCGGGAAGGGAGGCTATGGATACATGGGGCTCCTTATAGGAAAGAGCCGAATATATTTCATCTGTTAAGACAATGAGGTCGTGGCGGATAATAAGCTCCGTAAGCTTCTCAAGATCTTTCCGTTCCATGATGGCGCCGGTGGGGTTATTCGGATAGGGCAGAATCAGAACCCTGGATTTCGGAGTTATGGCCCGCTCCAGCTCCTCCCTCTGGAGCCGGAATTCGTTTTCGGCTTTGAGCTCCACTATTACCGGAACTCCTCCGGCCATGATGGTGCAGGGCACATATGAGACATAGCTGGGTTCGGGAATAATAACCTCATCTCCTTTTTCAAGGAGAGTCCTCAGCCCTATATCTATGGCTTCCGAGCCGCCAACGGTGACCAGGGTCTCATGCGCCGGATCATAGCTTAAGTTATAATGGCGTCTGAGAAATTTTGTTATTTCCGTACGAAGCTCCATAAGCCCGGAATTTGAGGTATAAAACGTCCGGCCCTTTTCCAGGGAATAGATTCCCTCGTCACGGATATGCCAGGGGGTATCGAAGTCCGGTTCGCCAACGCCCAGAGAGATGGCGTCCTTCATTTCCGAAACAATGTCGAAGAATTTTCTTATGCCCGATGGCTTCATGTCCCGGACACGCTCGGCAATCGGATCCCTCATGGCGTGATCTGCATCCTTTCATCCCCGTACTTTTTCCCGAACACGGTGCCGTGATCCTTGTAGCGGCGCAGAATAAAATGGGTCGCGCAGCTGAGGATCGATTCCTGGGTGGAGAGCTTGTCGGTGACAAAGGAAGCGATTTCCTTAAGGGTTTTTCCCTCCATGGTCACCATAAGGTCGAAACCGCCGGAAATGAGGTAAACAGAGCCCACCTCGGGATATTTATAAATTCTTTCCGCGATTGTATCAAACCCCTGGCCTCTTTGGGGAGTACATTTGACCTCTATAAGGGCCGTTACCGTCTGTTCGCTGGTTTTGTCCCAGTCAATAAGGGTAAGATATCCGCAGATTATACCCTCTTTTTCCATGTCGCTTATTGTATTTACTATATCCGTTTCGTCCACTCCGAGCCGGATTGCCAGCTCTGCGGGATTTATCCTGCTGTCGTGTTCGATGGCCTTTAGAATCCGAAGCCGGATTTCCGATATTTCGTTCATGTTCTCCTCCGTTTTAACCTTCCGTTTTAACCGTCGCCTTCCTGTTCGGAATCGTGATGTCCTTCGTCGTGGTGTTCTTCGTCGTTATGTCCCTCGTCGTGGTGTCCTTCGTCGTTATGCCCTTCATCATTGTGACCCTGGTCGCTTTGCTCCCCGCTGTTCTCCGGTTGTCCGGCGTTTTCCGCGCCTTCTCCCCCGGCTGCGGCGAGAGCCTCGGCCTGCGCCAGAGCGCCGGCGCCACCGTCGATTTCAATGGAGGCAGCAACTGCCTTGCAATAATCGATGTTGCCTGTGGCGGCTGCCTTCTGAAGAGCGGCGGTTGTTACGGGATTGTCGGTGGCACTCCCAAGGGTCAGCGTACGGGGAACGGCCTGATAATGGCTTTTATTAACTCTCTCCCTTGAAACCTCTTTTCCGTCGACCTTGACGATTTTATAATACTCGGAGCTGTAGCCTACATGAGCGGACTGGGTTTTTGCAAATCCGGCGGGCTGGGAGGGATCCAGCACGATCTTTTCGCCTTCCGGCTGCTCCTCGGAAATATCAACGCTTTCGAATTCCAGGGTACGGTTGGAGGGACGCTCCTCCACGCCGTATATATTGAAGGTCAGAGACCGGTCGCCCGGCGTGACGGCCTCGATATAGACCGGGTATTTCAGGTTGTTGGTGAATTTAAAATCCTTGGCGGTACCGGCAATGGCGGCATCACCTGAATGAGGAACGTAATCCACAACCATGGAGTGGTTGGAACGCTGATCCACCTGGAGCTCCGCGCGCAGAACCGCCTGATACAGCGTGGTGGAAACCTGGCAGATCCCGCCCCCCAGAGACTCCACTACCAGGCCGTTAAGATAGGAGCCGGCCAGATGATAGCCGTTTTCTTCGGTAAAGGGACTTACTGTTTCATATACCGAAAGCTGCTCGCCGGGATAGAGAATTTTGCCGTTAATATGTGCGGCCCCGTTGGCGACATTGGCGGCCCGGTCTGCGGAGGAGGCTTTGTAGGTGGTGGTGAAGGTGCCCAGCCGGTCCTTGATTTTTGAAAGAGTGGCAGGATCGCCCTTCGGGTTCACAATGTTTGTAACAAGCTTAATACGCCCGCCTTCTTTTGTCAGTTCATTGCTGATATAGCTTAAAATCCCTGAAACCGAAGCCTCAACGTCAATGGACTCCCCGTCATTCCCGCCCTGAACGGATATTTCACCGCCGGATTTGGTTATGGTGGCGTCACTCGCGCTGATATTATAGACTGTGCATCTGTCGTTTATCAGAGAGCGGATCAGGTTTTCATCCGCTGAAAGTTCTATATTATAAACCTGGTGATTTTTTTTGAGGTCGGAAAGGGCTTTATAGCGCCGGATTATATTCCCGACATTTCCGAGAGAGGCCGCTTCTTCCAGAAGCTCTCTGTTGAGCCACTTAAGGCCAAGATCTCCTGCCGTGACGGTGACGGTGTTTTCTCCCGGGGCAACCAGAACAAGCTCAGCAGCGGAAAGAGAGTCAATATAGGACTCTATTGCTTTCTCCGCTTCGGCTTTGTTTAATCCCGAAAGCTCAACAGGCCCCGCAAAGATACCCTCGCGTATGGGTTCCTGCGTCTCGGCGGCATAAATACGAGCCGTTCCGGTCAGGATGAAAATTCCCGAAAGCAGGCATAAAAAGAGCTTTATGGCCCTTCTTGCGCTAAAGACAGGGTTAAGGTATAGTAATTTCATGGCGGCGTCTCAGTTAAACGGAATAAAACAAAGCACCAGCGCCAGAATCAGCAGCAGAATAATTACGGTGGAAATAACCTTACGGTTTCTTCCGGTGAAAAATTTGAAAAACATAATTCATTCTCCTTTAATTAAAAGGTTATTATAGATGAAACTCCCGATTTTTACAAGCTTTTTGCTTTTTGTGATTCTGCTGCAGTTCCTGCTGCGCCGGACCGAAAAAAAGGCGAACCGGAGAGAAAGCGCTTACTGGCAGAGAGAGAAGGAGGCGCAGCACACTCCTGCAAAGCCCATAGAGGATCTGCCGTATGTAAAGCTCCCTGAATCGCTACTGCCTGAGTGCCTCCCGGATAACCCGGAAGCGCGGGAATGCAGGGAAGCCCTTCTTAATTTAAGCCGTGAAAAGGTTATAAATCTTCAGGGCATGTCCAACACCGACATAAGACTTACCTACGGCACCAGAAACTATGAGATTCTCTCAGAGGCGGATACCAGATATATCATAATGATCCGTAATCTGGCGAAGCTTGCGGAGATCTACGAAAATTCGGGGCTTCGTTCGGAGGCGAAAAAGCTCCTGGAATTTGGTCTAAGCATCGGAAGCGATGTCAGGCGCAACTACACCCTTTTGGGGAAGATCTACCTTGAGGAGGAAAATACGGCGGCCTTTGTATCCCTTATAAAGAGGGCCGAAGGCATTACGTCCCTCTCCAGGGAGCCTGTTCTTAAAGAGCTCGGAGCAATGAAGCCTTCCGGTCCTCTTCCGGAGGAGGGGACGGATGGAAAGAAGCAGGCGGGGGAAGAGGAACGCCTTGAGGACATTTCCCTGAAAGAACTGGATGTATTGTTTGAGGAGGATAAGCAATGACGAAGCGCGTCAGGGAAATCCTTGACCGGCTGGACGGGCATTACGGCACGGATATCCATTGCTTTTTAAGCTATGAAAAGCCTCACGAGCTGCTTATTTCCACGATTATGAGCGCCCAGTGTACGGATGAGAGGGTAAACAGGGTTGCCGCAGAGCTTTACAGGAAATATCCCGATGTACGTTCCTTTGCGGAGGCTGATCTTAAGGAGCTGGAGAGAGACATTCACTCTGTGGGCTTTTACCATACCAAGGCAATTCATATTATCGGCTGCTGCAGGGCGCTGTTGGAAAAATTCGGCGGTGAGGTGCCGGAGGCCATAGATGACCTGACAAGCCTTCCCGGAGTGGGGAGGAAGACAGCGAACGTGGTGAGAACCCATGTTTTCAATGAGCCGGCTGTGGTGGTGGATACTCATGTGAAACGCGTTTCCGGACTTCTGGGACTGACAAAGGAAAAGGATCCGGAGAAGATAGAGTATGATCTTATGAAGAAGCTGCCGAAGGATCACTGGTCTCTTATTAATCTCCAGCTTATTTCGCTGGGCAGACAGTTGTGTGTTGCCCGCCGCCCGAAATGCGAAGCCTGCTTTCTCCGGGATCTCTGTCCGTCCCGCAGGGACTGACCTCATTCTTCTTCTGCGGCTGATTTGCTCAGGGTGAAAATGAACTCGCTTCCCACTCCTTCGGTGGAGATCACGTTGATGTTCTGTTTATGGGCGTTTATGATTTCCTTAACAATGGAAAGCCCCAGACCTGTGCCTCTCTTATCCTTTCCCCGGGACAAATCGGTTTTATAAAACCGGTCGAAAATAAGATTTATGGAATCTCCGGGAATTCCAATGCCGAAATCCCTTACGGAAACAAAGACACGCTCGTTTTTTTCCGTTGTTTCGACTTTGATTATGGAACTGGAATGGGAAAATTTTATCGCGTTGTCTAAAAGATTGTAGAGCACCTGCTGGATTTTACCCATATCCGCGTGGACAAAAAGGGTATCTCCCATAAGTATAAGCTCTATGGATATTTTTTTCTTCGTGCAGATTCCCCCGAAGGTTTCCGCTGTCTGCTTGATGCAGGAATTGATATCAAAATCGCTGTAATCCAGTATCAGTCCCCGGGAATTAAGGGAATTGAGCTCCAGAATACCGTTTGTCAGGCTTGTCAGACGTTCCGTTTCGTTTTTCACTATAACCAGATATTTTTCATGATTTTCCGGAGGAATGGTGCCGTCGATCATGGCTTCCAGATATCCCCGGATGGAGGTAAGGGGAGAACGGAAATCGTGGGAGACATTGGTTATGAATTTTTTCTGGTTGTCCTCTGATCTTGATATTTCACTGGCCATATAGCTTAAGGTGCCGGCGAGATATCCCATTTCGTCCTGTCCGTGAACCTTCAGCCGGTAGTCCATATTTCCCGCGGCGTATTCCTCTGCCGCCCGTATTATGCGGTTTAAGGGCAGATAGACTATCAGTGTGAAAACAAGAAGAATCAGGAGGGAAAAGAGCATAAATATGCCGAAGGTGTTGTAGATCACAAGGAGGATATTGTTTCGGGCTTCAATAACCACGCTCATGGGCATGTGTATAATGACATAGCCTATGCTGCGGAAATGGGAGGTTATGGGAGAAAAAACGCTGAGCATTTCCTCGTTAAAAGCTCCGTAGAAATCCCCGGTCATATAGTAGCTGCCGGAGTCGGTGGGATCAAAATCGCTGTAAACATCTGCCGGAGGAGTATCCTCGCTCTGGCGTGAATTGAAAAGCACCTTGCCGGAGCTGTTTAAAAGCCAGACCTCCGCGGAAATGTAGGTGTCTATGGCCTTCAGCTGGGAGCGTGCCGCGGAAAGCTCCGCCCGGTCTTCGTAGACCAGGGTGGCATAGCTTCGTGAGATCAGGGAAGCCTCGCGATACAGAGAATCCGCCCTGTCCTTTGTGAGGAGGGAAAGCGTCCAGGAGGAGGTCAGGGTTGAAATAAGAATCAGACACAGCAGGGCAAAGGCCGCATAGGCCAGCAGAAATTTGAAATAAAGCGTACGTTTCAGCTTCATGAGTGGTCCCCTTTCTTTGCACCATTATATCTGAACAAAGCGGTTTACAAAACCTTATTTTTGAGGTAATTTAAGCGATATGAACGATAAAGTACTCCATACGCTGGAGTTTGATAAAATCACAGGCTTTCTTGCGGATAAATGCACCTCTGAGGCGGCAAAGCAGCGCGCTCTGGCCCTGCGTCCTTTTGAACGCATCGAGGAGGTCGAGCGCGCCCAGGAAGAGACAGCTGAGGCCCTGGAACTGATTTTTGCAAGAGGGTCGCTGGGGTTCAGGGGACTTAAGGACGTTCGCCCTTCAGTAAAGCGTTCTCAAAGCGGAGGAGTCCTCACCGCCTCGGAGCTTATGCATATAGCGTCGCTTCTTGAGCTTTCAGGGCGGGTACGTAACTATCCGGGAGAGTCCGAAGCCCTGTTAAAGCTCCTTCGGGACCGGTTTTTCTGCCTTGAGGCGCTTCCCTCTCTTTCCGGCGAGATCAGAAGGGTAATTCAGGACGAAAATGAGATTGCGGATTCTGCCTCTCCAGCTCTTGCTTCAATCCGGCGAAAGATGAAAAGCAGGGCGGAGAGTATTCATTCGACTCTCCAGAGCCTGATCAGGGGATCGCTTAAGGACTATCTGATGGACGCGGTTATAACCATGAGGGATAACCGTTACTGCATTCCCGTCCGCGCCGAGCACAAGTCAAACGTGCCGGGCATGGTGCATGATATGTCCTCTACCGGCTCCACTCTGTTTATCGAGCCCCAGGCCATCGTTAATTTAAATAATGAAATAAGAGAGCTGGAACGCGCCGAAGAAGAGGAAATACAGCGGATTCTTATGGCTCTTTCCGCCAAAGTCGCGGAATGCGCGGAGGTCTGCCTCGCCGACGAAGAGATACTTAAGGAGCTTGACTTTATTTTTGCCCGAGCGGAACTGGCCCTGGATATGGACGCCATGAGGCCGGTTTTTAACACCGGTGGCATAATTAACCTGAGAGGTGCCCGTCATCCGCTGCTGGATCGGAAAACGGCGGTTCCCATAGACCTTCATCTTGGGGACGAATTTGATCTACTGATAGTTACCGGGCCCAACACCGGCGGAAAAACCGTTGCTCTTAAAACCGTGGGGCTTTTAGAGCTCATGGGCTTATCGGGGCTGCATATTCCGGCAAAGGACTTATCCGAACTTTCCTTTTTCCGGGAGATTTATGCCGACATAGGCGACGAGCAGTCCATCGAGCAGTCGCTTTCCACCTTTTCCTCCCATATGAAGAATGTTGTGGAGATCTTAAAACAGGCCAATATAATGTCGTTATGTCTCTTTGACGAGCTGGGGGCCGGCACCGATCCTACGGAAGGAGCGGCACTGGCGGAGGCTATCGTGTCCTATCTTCATCAGCGCAGCATAAGAACTATTGCCACAACTCACTATGCGGAGCTAAAGGAATATGCCCTGACAACAAACTGGGTGGAAAATGCCTGCCTGGAGTTTGACCCTGTAACACTTTCCCCGACCTACCGGATTCTTGTGGGAGTTCCGGGAAAGAGCAACGCCTTTGCGATTTCTTCAAGGCTGGGACTTCCCGACCGGATCATCGAGAACGCCGAAAAGCTTATGGCGGAAGAAGATCAGCGTCTGGAAAAGCTCATGGATAACCTGGAGGAATCAAGATTATTTCTGGAGCAGGAAAAACAGGCGCTTTCGGAAAAAAGAGAGGAACTGGAGAAAAGAGAACAAAAGCTGTCAGGCACGGAAAAGAATCTGGAGGAATCAAAAGAAAAAATTCTTGCAGGAGCGAGGGCGGAGGCAAAGGAGCTTCTGGAGGAGGCCAAGGCCACTGCCGACGAGACCATCCGCAGGATGCAGAGATTTGCCGATACCGATACCTTAAGGGCTGCGGAGGAGGCGAGAAGCCGGGTGAGGGAAAGCCTGAAGCGCACTTATCCCGAAAACGGGAAGGGGGATATCTCCGTTTTCGAAACGGCGCCGGCAGCGGGCGGGCTCGATCCTAAAACCGTGAAGAAGGGCGACAGCGTCCGGGTGCTTTCCCTGAATCTTAAGGGAACGGTGAATTCCGTCCCCGACGCGAAGGGATATCTTTTTGTACAGTGCGGGATCATCAATAATAAGGTTCATGTTTCGGATCTGGCGCCGGACAGTTCTTCTCCCGCACAGGCAGCGAGAACTTCTGCAAGAGGCCTGTCCCACGCTTCAACCATTTCCCCGGAGCTCATGCTCATAGGAAAAAGGCAGGATGAGGCGATTTCTGAGCTGGAGAGCTATCTCGACGACGCATATATGTCCCATATTTCTCCGGTCAGGATTGTGCACGGCAAGGGTACGGGGGCCCTCAGGGACGCGGTCCGGAAATATCTGAAAAAATGCAGATATGTGAAGTCCTTCCGCGCAGGGGAATTCGGAGAAGGAGACGCGGGAGTTACCATAGTTGACTTCAAGTAAGGAAAGTGTAGAGTATGGCGGATAAACAGAAAGTACTGATTGTTGATGACGACAACAATATCGCGGAGCTGATCTCCCTGTATTTCACCAAGGAATGCTTCGACACCCGGATTTCACCGGACGGAGAGGATGCCCTGAAGCAGTTTGAGAGCTTCAAGCCGGATCTTATACTCCTGGATCTGATGCTGCCGGGAATCGACGGTTATCAGGTCTGCCGCGAAATCAGGGCAAAATCCCAGACTCCGATCATAATGGTTTCGGCCAAGGGAGAGGTATTTGACAAGGTTCTGGGGCTTGAACTGGGGGCCGACGATTTTATGGAGAAGCCCTTTGATTCCAAGGAACTCATTGCCCGGGCAAAAGCGGTACTTCGCCGTTCAAAGCCGGCTAAAGCTCCGGAGGACGCACCGAAGATACAGTGTGTGGAATATCCGGACCTGATAGTTAATCAGACAAATTATTCCGTTCTCTACTGCGGAAAAAATCTGGATATGCCCCCCAAGGAGCTGGAGCTTCTGTATTTTCTCGCAAGCTCTCCGAATCAGGTTTTCACAAGAGAGCAGCTTCTTGACCATATCTGGGGCTATGAATACATTGGCGACACAAGAACCGTAGATGTCCATATAAAGCGTCTCCGCGAAAAAATCAAGGATCACCCCGCCTGGCGCTTATCGACTGTATGGGGCATCGGGTACAAGTTCGAGGTACAGTAAAAGAAAGACATCAGGAGGATAGCCATGAAGCTTGGATTTATCGGAATCGGAAACATGGGAAGCGCCATTATGGGCGGGATTATCGGGAAAGGGATATGTTCTCCGGGAGATATTCTTGGCGCAAGTCCTTTCCCGGAAGAGAGACAGAAGGTTGAAGAGCGTCTGGGAATCCGGACAACCGGGGACAATCTGCAGGTGGTAAAGGAGTCGGAGATAGTTTTTCTTGCCGTAAAGCCGCAGATCATACCCGCGGTGGCGGAAGAGCTTTCAGCAGCGGATCTTTCGGGCAGACTCTTTATTTCCATAGTGGCGGGTAAGTCTCTTGGCTGGTACGAAGAAGCCCTGGGCAAAAAGATTAAGCTTATCCGCACGATGCCCAATACTCCCGCGCTGGTGGGGGAGGGCATGACGGCGGTCTGTCCCGGGAAGCTTGTTAAGGAAGAGGATTTGCAAAAGGCAATGAGCCTCCTCGGAGCTTTCGGAAAGGCCGAGCTTGTGCCGGAGCACCTGATGGACGCGGTTGTGGCGGTGAGCGGAAGTTCACCGGCCTATGTATTCATGCTGATCGAGGCCATGGCGGATGCGGCGGTTTCCGAGGGAATGCCCAGAGCCTTAAGCTATAAATTCGCCGCCCAGGCTGTTTACGGAAGCGCAAAAATGGTACTTGAGACCGGGAAGCATCCCGGAGAGCTTAAGGACATGGTATGTTCACCGGCCGGAACAACCATTGAGGCGGTTCGCATACTGGAGGAAAAGGGCTTTCGAAGCGCCATGATTGAAGCCATGAAGGGATGTGCGGAAGTCAACCGGAGTCTGTAAAGAGCTGATGCAAGGAGTTTGAGCGATGGATAAAAAACGGGCCCTGATTGTTGTGGACATGCAGAAAGATTTTGTTACGGGAGCGTTGAAAAACAGGGAAGCAGAAGAGATTACAGCCGGTGTGGGGGAAAAGGTGGAGAACGCCCTGCGGGAAGGGGTTTCGGTTTTTTTTACGCTGGATACCCACAATGAAGACTATATGGATTCGGAGGAGGGAAAAAATCTGCCGGTTCCTCACTGTATCCGCGGGACAGAGGGCTGGATGCCTGTTCCGGCGCTGGAAAAATACCGGAATTCAAAGGAGGTTGTTTTCTTTGAAAAACCGGGATTCGGAAGCTTTGAACTTATGGAGAAATTAAGAACAGAGCAGTATGAAGAAATTGAGCTTGTGGGGCTGTGTACGGATATATGTGTTATCAGCAATGCGGTGGGCGCCAGAACGGCTTTGCCCGGAGCCCATATTATCGTGGATGCGGCCTGCTGCGCCGGGGTTACACCGGAGAGCCACGATACAGCCTGCAGTGCCATGAAGGCCATGCAGGTAGAAATACTGAATCAGGGTAAGGAGCCCTGGAGAAAGGCCGAAGGATGAAGCTGCATCGCATAATAGAAAGTCTGCTGGAAACCGATCTGTACAAATTTTCAATGGGGCAGGCGATTTATCACCAGTTCCCGTCCTTTAAAACAACCTGGACCTTCAGGTGCAGAAATAAGGATGTGCATTTTACGGAGGAGATGGTGGAAGAAATCCGGGAGCAGATCCGCGCCTATTGTACTTTGCGCTTTTCCGAGGAGGAGCTTTCCTATCTGGACAACATCCGCTGGATCAAGGGTTCATACATTGATTTTCTGCGCCTCTGGCAGCCGAGATTTGAGGATTTCACCATAACGACCGAGGGGGATTGCGGCCTGTCCATTGACACGGCGGGTACCTGGCTTAATACCTCCATGTATGAGATTCCGACGCTGGCCATTGTCAATGAGGTTTATTTCTGCATGAAGTATGACCATGACCGACTTATGGAGAGCTTCCGGGAACGGCTCGATAAAAAATACGCTCTTCTGCGGGACAATGTATTGCATCTTGGAATGTTCAGTGAATTCGGACTCCGCCGCCGTCTTTCAGCCCGTGCCCAGGAGCTTGTTGTGGAGAAGCTCCTGCGGCTTGCCCCGGAGGGATCGGAATCGAAGTTTATAGGAACGTCAAATGTATTTCTGGCAAAAAAATACGGAACCACACCGGTGGGAACCATGGCTCATGAATGGATCATGTGTGTGGGACAGGGCGATCATAAGCATAATCCCGCCTATTCCAACTGGTACGCCCTGGAGGCCTGGGTTAAGGAATACAGCGTGTTAAACGGAACCGCCCTGACGGACTCCATCACAACAGACTGCTTCTTAAGGGATTTTCAGCTGACCTATGCCACGCTGTTTACGGGAGTAAGACATGATTCGGGGGATCCCTTTGAATGGGGGGAAAAAATGATCTCTCATTATGAGAGCCTCGGAATCGATGCTAAACAAAAGACGCTGCTTTTCAGTGATAATCTGAACTTTGAAAAGGCCGACCGGATATACCGGCATTTCACGGGCAGGGCCAATGTCGCCTTCGGAATCGGAACCTATCTTTCCAACGATACCGACGCGGAACCCTTAAATATTGTGATGAAAACCACCCTCTGTAACGGAGGGGACGTGGCAAAGATTTCGGACACTCCGGGCAAGGGTATGTGCCGGAATCCGGAATATGTGGAATACCTGAAGCGCTGCATCGACTGGCGGATGCAGCATGAAAAAGTTCTTTAGAGCTTTTTATCTGCGGGTGCTGCTCTTTGCCCGGCCCGCAGAGGAAGAAGACTGCTCGGAATTAAGGATCTCTATAAGCTCTCTGACCATCTCCTCATCCTTCAGACGGAAAAGGAATTCCACACGGCGGGAAGCCGCCATATCGATTTTCCCGTTTGCGTCCTTAATGGGATTGCTGTAGGAACGGCCGGTGGCGGAGGCCACGTCTCTTAAGGCGTCCAGCTCTTTTTCGGAAAGGACGTTGCTGTCGTCGGAAAGGCAGTATTCCGCCACGGATAGAGCCCGCTTCTGGGACAGCTCCAGGTTTGAAAGATAATCGCCGTCCGTATCGGTATGACCTTCGATAAGAATTTCCGAAACATAGTTTTTGTATTTCGGCCCGAGAAGCACATCCACATACCGGGGCAGGAATTCCGCAAGGAACTTTTCTCCGGAAGGCTTCAGGTCGGACTGGTTATAATCAAAGAGAATACTGGAATCAAAGGTAATTGCTCCGGTCTGCTCGTCCACGGAGACATGGAGGTTGGAATCCTCAAATTCCTTGCGCAGGGCTTCAACCAGCTCGCTCCGCACACCGATGATGTTGTCCAGCTTTTCCTGCTGCTCGTTCATGATGACCTGGAGCTGGGCGAGAAGTTCATGCTGCTCCTTCAGGGTCTTCTGCTGCAGGGCGATCATGTCACCCTGCTCGGCAAGAGCCTCCTCCTGGGCATTGAGCTGCTGCTCCTGGGCGTTAAGCTGGGTCTGCTGAAGATCCAGAATGGCTTTCTGTTTGGCAACGGTCTGCCGTTCATCCTCCAGTT
>JAILBQ010000129.1 GCA_024680815.1 Lachnospiraceae bacterium
CCCACAAGATTTTATGATCTTGAAGGCAACCAGATGAAGGTTAACGTGGGAAAGAGCTACATAGCTCTCATTTCCGAAAAGGAATGGGATAATATCGTGATCGAATAAATGCTTCATCTTAAGGATCTCTTCCGGCGGGGGCATAAGCCCCTGCCGGGTATGGAAGGAAATTTTTACTGTACGCCGGATTGCGACGGCTGCGGAGAATGCTTCAGGCGCTGTCCCACCGGGCATATTAAGATGGTGGAGGGACGTCCAGTATGGCCTCGCATCTGTCTTATGTGCGCCGCCTGCGCGGATGTGTGCCCTATCGGAGCGATACGTTACGGCGTGAAGAGCAGGGAAGAAAAAAAACAGCAGGAAGAAAAGAATGAACCATAGCTATCGGACGCTTCGACGCGATGAAACCTTTTCCGGGGAATTTACCGACCGGAAATCCCGTTTCATCGCGTCCTTTGTTCACACAGAAACCGAAGAGGAAGCCCGGGCTTTTCTTGCGGCTGAAAAAAAGAAATACTATGACGCCAGACATCACGTCAGCGCCTATGTGATCCGGGGTAAGGAGGGAGCGCCCGATATTGTCCATTCCTCCGACGACGGTGAACCTTCCGGAACCGCCGGAAAGCCGGTACTGGATGTCATTACCGGAGCGGATTTAAAGGACGTTGTTATGGTGGTGACGCGTTATTTCGGAGGAACCCTCCTGGGGACAGGAGGGCTGGTCCGGGCCTATTCAGGGGCTGCCGCGGAAGCCTTAAGGAATGCCGGCATTGTGGAAATGCGGCCGGCAGTGCAGCTGACTCTCGTTTTTAATTATCCGCTGGAGGGGAAGGTAAGACGCCTTGCGGAGGAGGCGGGAGCTGTACTCGAGAGTACGGAATATACCGAAAAAGTGCGATTTTTCATGCGGATCGGCGAGGCGGACGCTGATTCATTTTCCCGCTCACTTGTGGAGGGAACCCAGGGGCAGATAGAAATTATGCGGAAAAACGTTGGATTTTTTCCGTTTGATGTGCTATAACGTTAGAGGACTTTTATCATTCTTCAACGGAAAGGCAGGTGGTTTTAATGTCAGATGTTCCTGAACGATCGTGCAGAACAGTAATATATAAAAAAACCATCCTTTTCGATTGGAGAATGATTTATGAATATCGAAGAAATCAAAGCTCTGATCGGCGCAAAGAAGTACAGTGAGCTCAAAAACAATCTTATCTCGCTGAACGAAGCTGACACGGCTGCGGTGCTGGAGGAACTGCCCAAGGACTGGCAGATGGCGATTTTCCGCCTGCTTCCGAAGGATCAGGCCGCGGAGGTTTTCGCTTTTCTTCCGAGAGATATCCAGCAGGAGCTTATTAAATCACTGACCAATGTAGAGGTGACGGAGATTCTCGACAGTCTGATGGCGGATGACGCCGCGGATCTGATGGACGAGATGCCTTCTTCTGTTGTAACCCAGCTTTTGGCCAATACTACCGCCGATACCAGAAGAACAATCAATCATCTGCTGAAATTCCCCGAGGATTCGGCAGGTTCGATCATGACGGTCGAATTTGTCGATCTGAAGGAAACTCTGACTCTTGAACAATCCCTTGAAAGAATCCGGGATATAGGCCTTGACAAGGAGACGGTCAATACCTGTTATGTGCTGGATCCCGCCAGAAAGCTGGTGGGAACGGTTACGCTGCGTTCGATTATAATGGGAAAACCGGATACGGTAATCCGGGATATCATGGAAGAGAACGTGATATCCGTCGATACCTTAACCGACCAGGAGGACGTGGCCCACACGATGTCCAAGTATGACTTTACGTCCCTTCCCGTAGTGGATTCGGAGAACCGTCTGGTGGGAATCATAACCATTGATGACGTCGTGGACATCATCCAGGAGGAGGCCACCGAGGATATCCAGAAGATGGCGGCCATCGTCCCCACGGAAACTCCCTATGTGAAGACCTCCGCTTTTGTGCTGTGGCGCAAGCGCATTGTATGGCTCCTTCTTCTGATGGTTTCCGCCACCTTTACGGGCGGGATTATCGGACGTTACGAGGCGGCTCTCAGCGCCTTTATAGTGCTGACGGCATATATTCCGATGCTGATGGACACGGGCGGAAACGCGGGGGCCCAGTCCTCCACCACTATTATCCGTGCCATGTCCTTAAACGAAATAAGCAAGGGGGATGTCTTAAAGACCCTCGGAAAGGAGATTCTGACCTCTTTTCTGTGCGGGATTTCTCTTTCCGCCGCAAATTTCGTAAAACTCCTTGTCATTGACAGACTGGAGGTTTCCGTGGCGGCGGTCATATGTCTGACGCTGGTGGTTACCGTGATGGCAGCCAATATGGTGGGAGTATTGCTCCCGCTGGCGGCCAACAAGGTGGGGCTCGACCCGACGGTTATGGCTTCTCCCCTTATCACCACCATCGTCGATGCCCTTTCCCTGTTAATATATTTCGAGTTTGCGACCACGCTGCTGCATATTGTGACCTGATACATCCCTATTTTTCGCAGTTTTTTAAGAAACTTAAGGAATTAGTAATTATCTTGCCTCGAGGGACATTTTGCTCTTGAAAAGCGAGCCGGAAAAGATTACAATCAGGGTGTTGGTGTAAAAATATTATGATTTTGTTTGGATTTTATTTGATCAGGAGGACTTTTCCATGGGCGATGTTGTGGTCTCCATGAAAGGTATCTGCAAAAGCTTCCCCGGTGTTAAGGCGCTGGACAACGTGAATTTTGAGCTGCGTGCCGGTGAGGTTATGGCGCTGCTGGGAGAAAACGGAGCGGGAAAGTCCACGCTTATGAAGGTACTTAGCGGCGTTTACACGAGAGACAGCGGATCTTTAACCATTTTCGGGAAGGAATACGGCGATCTTACGCCCAACACCGCCCGGGATGCGGGAATCGCCATTATTCATCAGGAGCTTAATATGTGCTCCCACCTGACCGTGGCGGAAAATATGTTTCTGGGCCGGGAGTTTAAAAGCCATTTCGTTTTAAAGAATGCCGAAATGGAGCAGGAGGCCCGGAAATACCTCGATGAGCTGGGAGTAGACATCAGTCCCCGCCAGATCGTCGGGGATCTGCCGGTTTCCAAGCAGCAGATGATAGAAATAGCCAAGGCGCTTTCGGTGCAGGCCAAAGTCCTTATTATGGACGAGCCAACCTCCGCTCTGACAAGCCGGGAGATCGAGGAGCTTTTCAATATCATCCGGCGGCTTAAATCCCAGGGCCACGGAATTGTCTATATTTCACACAGGCTTGAGGAGCTTTCACACATCGCGGATCGTATTACCATTATGCGGGACGGTCAGTATATAACGGACGGAAAGTACACCGATTTTACCATGGACGAAATTATCGCCAACATGGTGGGCCGTGAAATCAAGGAAAAATTCCCGAGAGTCGAATGCGAAAAGGGCAAAAAAATCTTTGAGGTTAAAAATCTGAATGCCGGGAGACTGGTGCGTGACATCAATTTTTCCCTTTACGAGGGAGAGATTGTCGGTTTTGCCGGGCTTATGGGGGCGGGACGGACGGAAACCACACGGGCCATTTTCGGCGTGGATCCCAGAGAGAGCGGACAGTTTTTCCTGGAGGGCAGGGAGATTATCATCAACGGACCGAAGGATGCCATCCGCTCGGGAATAGTGCTGGCCCCTGAGGATCGTAAAAAGGACGGGCTGTGCACCAAGCTTTCTGTCAGGCATAACATCGCGCTTCCGAATCTGGACATGATCTGTAATAAATTCGGTGTGCTTAACAGCTCGAAGGAGGAGAAATACTGTAACGAGGCGGTAAAGAATCTCTCCATCAAGACACCGAATCTGGATGTGGACGCCAATACCCTTTCCGGCGGCAACCAGCAGAAGGTTGTGGTCGGAAAATGGCTGGTCAGAAATTCCAGGGTTGTGATTTTTGACGAACCCACACGGGGTATCGACGTTGGCGCCAAGGTTGAAATTTACCACCTGATGAACCAGCTGAAAAAGCAGGGAATAGCCGTAATGTTTGTATCCTCCGAGATGCCGGAGGTTATGGGCATTGCCGACAGGATCATCGTTATGTGTGACGGAAGAATTACCGGGGAATTAAACGCGAAGGAGACCACTCAGAATGAGATTCTTTCCTTCGCGACCGCGTTTGAAAAAAAGATAACCGGAGAAGATACTGGAAACGGGGGAAACTGAGCTATGGAAGGAAAGAAGCAATCAATCGTCAGCAGACTGTTGGAGATCAAGGGAATGCGTGCCGCACTGACGGCATTTATCGGTCTTATCGTGATTTACGTGGCTTTCGGACTGATGAACAGGCAGGTTTTTTCCACGCAGAACATTTTAAACCTTCTGCGTTCCATGTCTAAGTACCTGCTTATCGGAGTGGGGCAGAGCTTTGTTATGATTACGGGCAACATCGATCTGTCCATAGGCTCCGTGGTCGGGATGAGCGCCATGATCTCAGCCACGCTGATGTCTCACGGCATGAATCCTTTTCTGGCGATACTGATTACGATTCTCTGCGGGCTTATAGCTGGAGTGGTGAACGGCTATCTTGTGGGAAAATTCAAGCTCCCGCCTTTCATCGCCACGCTGGGAACTATGTTTGTGACCCGGGGTATTGCCTATATCGTAAACGGTAACCGCAATACGGATAATATCGCCAGCGGTATCGGCAAGGAAGCAGGTGACGCTTTCCAGAATTTCTTCTACTACGCCAAGGTTCTGGGTGTATTTAATACGTTCTGGATTGCTCTTGTGGTTTTCGTGGTCTTTTTCTTCCTGCTGGCAAAAACCCAGACCGGCCGGCATATCTACGCTATCGGCTCCAATGTGGACGCGGCCAGGCTTTCCGGTGTGGATGTGGTCTGGACCACGACAAAGGCATATCTCGTGAGTGCGTTCTGCTCTGTTGTGGTGGGTCTTATCCTTTCTGCGCAGGCCGGAATGGGCAATATGGATGCCGGAAACATGTACGAGATGTACGGCGTGGCAGCGGGCGTTATCGGAGGAGTTTCACCCATGGGAGGAGCGGGACTTCTGCTGGGAACCTTCGCGGGAGCGGCGGTATGGCAGACTCTGGAGAACGGACTTAACATGGTTCATGCTCAGGTTGGTATTCAGCGGATCGTTATCGGAGTCATCGTCGTGCTGGCTGTTATGCTGGATGTTATCTTAAGAAGCGGCAACCGCAAGCCGAAGTCCAAGTGAGATAAGAAGGCGCTTTCACGCCTGCTTATAGCCGTTTTCGACCGCCCGGTCGTCAATTCCGGCCAAACGGTTCGAAGCGGAGAAACCAATTCACAATTTTTAAGGAGGGAATGCATTATGAAAAGAAAACTGTTGGCAGCACTTTGTAGCGTAACCTTAGCCGGTATGCTCCTTGCGGGTTGTACAGACGCAGCTGCACCCGCACCTGCAGCACCTGCAGCGGAGGCTCCGGCCGCGGAGGCTCCGGCCGCGGAAGAAGCAGCTCCGGCTGAAGCTGCTGCCGAGGAGACCTCGGGCGGAAGCGGAGCGGGCTATAAGATCGCTCTTATTACCATGGACTCTGTTGACCAGCACTGGGTATCCCTGCATGAGGGTGCACAGGCTGAGGCGGATGCCGAGGGCGTTACCGTTGATTTCATGTCTCCTGACGTAAAGGATGACGCAAAGCAGATCGAGTGCATCAACAATGCCGTTGCGGGCGGCTATGACGGCCTTATTGTTGCGGCAAACAGTGAAGACGCCGTTTCCGGCGCCCTTAAGGAAGCTATTGATTCCGGCATGAAGCTGGTCTATGTTGACTCTCCCGCGAACGTTGAGGCTGAGGCAACTTTCTCAACCGATAACCGTGCAGCCGGTGTGACCGCCGGTGAGCAGATGCTGCAGGCTCTGTCTGAGAAAGGCATCACCTCCGGAGATATCGGAATCGTGAACATCAACACCTCCACCAATTCCACCCTGATGAGGGAAGAAGGCTTCCGTGCGGCTCTTGAGGGCTCAGGCTTCAATATTCTTGAGACCCAGTACTGCGAAGGCGATGCCGCCAAGGCCCAGACCATTGCAGAGAACTACCTCACCGAGGGTGTTGTAGGTATCTTCGGCGCAAACGAAGGCGCTGCAACCGGAACAGGCAATGCCATCAAGGCTTCCGGCAACGATCAGGTTGTGGGTGTCGGCTTCGATAAGTCCGATACGCTTCGCGGCCTTATTGCCGACGGATATCTCTATTGCACAATGGCCCAGAACCCTGACGTAATGGGTAAGGAAGGCATTGCGGCCATGGTTAAGGCTCTTAACGGCGAGGATCTCGGCGGTGCCGTGACCGATACCGGAGTATCTGGTCTTAACAAAGACAACGTAAATCAGGAATC
>JAILBQ010000132.1 GCA_024680815.1 Lachnospiraceae bacterium
TACTGCTTACCGCCTGCGGCGTGTCTCCCGGAGCTTCCGGGGGTACCGCGGCCCCGGCGGCAGCCGGGGTTTTGAATGAGACTCAGAAGCCGGCCGGAGATTTTGAAATTTCCGTGACCTTATCCGGAGGATCGGGCAGGGCCTCTCTGGAAAGCCCGGCCCGGGTCCGGACGGAAAACGGCGTTTATTTTCTGCGCCTTGTCTGGAGCAGCCCGAATTATGACTATATGCTTGTGGACGGGGAGCGCTATGACAGGATAAACAGTGAGGGAAATTCGGTTTTTGAGATCCCGGTTTCCTCCTTTGAGGCGCCTCTTTCCGTTACGGCGGATACCACCGCTATGGGCACGCCCCATGAGATCGACTATACCATAAGCTTTGAAGACGCCTCTTCCGGTGCCGGTGGAGACGGAAAAAAACAGGACAGCGGGGAAGGCGTTTCGGGCAAAGAGGAGATCGATCTTTCGCTTCTGCCGGAAAAAAGCGGCAGCATGGAGCTGTCTTTCGCCGATCAGTTCAGCGTGGACTATTACGGAGAGGACTATGCCCTTATATCGGTTGAGGGGACGGGGCAGACCCTTTTAGTGAAGGACGGGGCAGAGGTGCCGACGGGCTGGGATGAAACGGTGCCGGCGGTAAAAGCCCCGGTAAGCAACATTTATCTGGCGGCTTCTTCCTCCATGGATTATTTCAGGGTGCTCGGCGCCCTGGATAAGGTAAAAATGACCTCCACCGCTGCTGCTGACTGGAGGCTGCCGGAGATTAAGGAGGCCGTTGAGTCAGGGGCGATCGAATATGCGGGTAAATACAGCGCCCCGGATTATGAGAGGCTTTTAAGTATGGACTGTAACCTTGCGGTGGAGTCCACGATGATTTTTCACAGTCCGGAGGTTAAGGAGCAGCTTCTTCGACTGGGAATACCGGTGCTTACGGAGCACACTAGCTATGAGGCCCATCCTCTGGGAAGGGTGGAGTGGATAAAGCTCTACGGGCTTATTGCCGGGAAGGAGAGGGAAGCGGAAAGCTTTTTTGATGAGCAGGTTTCTTCTGTGGAGGCACTTTTAAGGGAAAGTCAGAAGGAGAAGAAGGATGCCCCGGTTGCGGCCTTTTTCTACGTAACCTCGGACGGCGCCGTAAACGTGCGGAAGAAGGGTGACTACATCGTTAAAATGATCGAGCTCTCCGGCGGGAAATATTTTCTTCCGGGTGAAGAAAAGGAGGATGAGAACGCTCTTTCCTCCGTGAACCTTCAGATGGAGGAATTTTACGCCTCCGGGCGGGACGCGGATATTTTAATCTACAGCTCCACCATAGACGGAGGAGTTAAGTCCCTGGAGGAGCTGTACGAAAAAAGCGGTCTGTTTAAGGATTTTAAGGCAGTGAAGGAGGGAAGGGTTTTTTGCACGGATAAAAGTTTTTTCCAGCAGAGCACGTCGGCAGCCGCCCAGATTCTGGAACTGAATTCCGTGTTTTCCGGCACCGCCGGGGAGGAGGAGCTAAGCTTTCTCCATCCGGTGCGGTAGCGCAGAATGACAGATGAAAGAGACAGGCGAAATAAAAAATGAAAAATTCAGGATAATCGCAGGGTTTCTCCTGCTGATCATCCTTGTGGCCTTTTTCTTTGTACTGGGCCTTGTTTCGGGGAGCGTCGCGATTGCGCCGGGTCAGATCCTCAAAATACTTTTCGGGACAGAGAGTGAGGAGGTGGCAAGAACCATCCTCCTTACTATCCGTCTGCCCCGGGTTATCGCGGCCCTCGTGCTGGGGGGAGCTCTGGCTGTCTCAGGTTTTCTCCTGCAGACCTTTTTTTCCAATCCGATAGCCGGGCCCTTTGTGCTGGGAATATCCTCCGGCGCGAAGCTTACGGTGGCCCTTGCAATGATTTTCTTTCTTCAGCGGGGAGTGATGCTCGGCTCCTGGGCCATGGCGCTTACAGCATTTATCGGCTCCATGCTTTCCATGGGGTTTGTCCTTTTAATAGCCGGAAAGGTAAAAAGCATGTCCTTTCTTGTGGTGTGCGGCGTTATGACGGGGTATCTCTGTTCGGCTGTCACGGATTTTATCGTGACCTTCGCCGAAGATTCCGACATAGTCAATCTCCACGGCTGGTCCCTCGGCAGCTTTTCCGGTATTTCCAGGGGAAATGTCCACGTTATCTGCATTATCGTGTCTGTCTGCCTCCTCACCTCCTTCATGCTCTCAAAGCCGATGGATGCCTGGAGGCTGGGGGAGGATTACGCAAAAAATCTGGGAGTCGGCATCCCTCTTTTCAGGGCGGCGCTAATTATACTCTCCAGCCTTTTATCCGCGGTTGTAACGGCCTTTGCCGGCCCGGTTTCCTTTGTGGGAATCGCGGTGCCCCACCTTATGCGTTCTCTCCTTAAAACTGCGAAACCGATACTGATGCTGCCAGCCTCCTTCCTGGGAGGAGCCGCTTTCTGTCTCTTTTCCGATCTGATTGCCCGAAAGCTCTTTGCTCCCGCGGAAATCTCCATAAGCTCGGTGACCTCTCTTATCGGAGCGCCGATAGTCATTTATCTTATGGTGAGCCGGGGAAGAACGAAAGGAGCGGAAAATGGCTGAGCTTTTAAGAGCGGAAAACCTGTCCGTCGGGTATGGAAAAACACCTGTCCTGAAAGGGGTTTCCTTTGAGGTGCATCCGGGTGAGATCGTGACCCTTATCGGTTCCAACGGTTCGGGAAAGTCCACGCTTCTTAAAACCGCCGCCGGACTTTTAAAACCCCTGGGGGGAGAAATATTTCTCGACGGAAGAAAACTTGGCGATATAGGGGAAGCGGAGCTTTCGAGACATGTTTCGATCCTTCTTACCGGGCAGTTCCGTACCGAATACATGACAGGGAAAGAAGCGGTTTCCCTGGGGCGCTACCCCTATACCGGCCGCTTCGGCATTCTTTCCGGCGAGGACAGGGAGAAGGTAAAAAGCGCCATGGAGCTTGTTAAGGTGGGGGAGCTTGAGAACCGTTATCTTCAGCATTTAAGCGACGGCCAGCGGCAGCGGGTAATGCTTGCCAGGGCAATCTGTCAGGAAAGCGCTCTTATGATTCTTGACGAACCCGCCACCTACCTCGACATCCGCTATGAGCTGGAGCTTCTTGAAATATTAAAAACCCTGGCAAAGGAAAGGGGTACGGCGGTGTTTATGTCCATGCACGAGCTCCATCTGGCCGGAGCGGTTTCGGACAGGCTCCTCGCGATAAAGAACGGCGGAATATTCAGAGAGGGAACCCCGGAAGAAATTCTTACCGGAGAATGTATTGCGGAGCTCTACGATATCGATAAAAGCAGTTTCTTTAAATCTTTTGGTGAATATCCACAAAAATCCCGATGAAATTTAGTAAAAAATACCGGTTTGCACAATTATACCCTCTGTGCTAACATGTCAGTATCACAGTCTGACATGTCAGGCGGGGCCTGACCATAATTTACAGGGAGGAAGAAAACCTATGAAGATGAAGAAGATTGCTTCGATTTTACTTTCAGCGGGACTTGTACTGTCCATGACGGCCTGCGGCCTGCAGGGTGCGGCTCCGGCGGCGGATACTGCGCCGGCTCCGGCAGAAGAGGCTGCTCCTGCTGAGGAAGCCGCTCCGGCAGAAGAGGCTGCCCCTGCTGAGGAAGCCGCTCCCGCGGAAGAGACGGCTGCGTCTGCCGATCCCGCGGTTACGCTGGTGATGGCGGAGGTTAACCCGCTGGATACTATCGTAGGACAGATGGATTCCAAGTTTAAAGAGGAAGTAGAGGCCCGTTCCGGCGGCTCCATTACCATTGATCTGCAGGCTTCCGGAGTGCTGGGAAGCGAAAACGATGTTCTTGACGCCATGCTGGGCGGCGCGGGAACGATTCAGATTTCCCGTATTTCCGCTTTTGCCCTGACAAACTACGGCGGACATAAGTCAAAGCTTCTTTCAATTCCGTATACATTTGTCAACCGCGAGCATTACTGGAATTTCGTACATTCCGATCTTGCGAAGGAATTCCTTGAGGAGCCTTCGGAGAGCGGTTCAGGTATCCGCGGCTTGTTCTACGGAGAAGAGGGCTTCCGTCATTTCTTCACCGTGAATCCGATTACAGGCATTGAAGATTTAAAGGGCATGAAGATCCGTGTTTCCAATGACCCCGTTATGACCGGTATGGTGGAAGGCCTCGGCGCTTCTCCCACGGTTGTGGACTTCGGAGAGCTCTATTCGGCTCTTTCCTCCGGTGTTGTGGACGCGGCTGAGCAGCCCGTGGCAAACTATCAGAGCAACGCCTTCAACGAGGTTGCCAACAACATGATTCTTGACGGACATACCCTCGGAGCAATCCAGGTAGTTATTACCGACGACGCATGGAACAGTCTGACAGAGGCACAGCAGCAGGCTATTACCGAGGCTTCCCAGGTTGCTTCCGACTTCTGCCATGACCTTTCCGAGGAGAAGGAAAACGCCGTGCTTCAGGAGCTTAAGGACAGCGGATGCAACATCGTTGAAGTCACCGACAAGACCCCCTGGCAGGAAGCCTGCAAGGCTGTTATCGAAGAGAACACCTCCGATCAGGCCGACCTCTATCAGCAGCTTTTAGACATGGCTCCGTAATGTTACGGTAAAAACTATTCTCAGTAGATCGACATTCAGACAATGGACAATGCGCGGGTTTTTCCTGCTGTCACCGGTCTGAATTCTCAGGGCACAGGGTCCCGCTTGGGCTCTGTGCCCCTTTTGTACCAAAGATAGTTGGTGTCTGCTCTGAAAGGAAGTATAACAATGCCTGCTGTATTTGAAAAACTGGACCGGATCAAGCCCGCCTACAACGCCGTGTACAAGGCGGTGGCCCTGCTGTGCAAGATCCTTCTTATTATCGATATCGCGGTGGTTACCTTCCAGGTGGCGGGGCGTTATATCCCCTTTATTCCCGATCCCTCCTGGACGGAACAGGTGGTCTTAACCCTGATGTCCTATATGGCGGTTCTGTCTGCCGCTCTGGCAATCCGCCGCGGCGCCCATATCCGCATGACGGCATTTGACAGGTATCTCCCCAAAAAGCTGCTTAAGGTGCTGGATATTCTGGCCGATATCGCGATTTTCATTCTGGCGGTCATCATGATAGTTGAGGGCTGGAAATACGCGGTGCAGATCGGCAGCAAGGGCAGCTACGAGAGCATGCCCTGGCTTTCCCGCTTCTGGATGTATTTTCCGGTAGCGCTGGCCGGAATCGCCATGTTCGTTTTCGAAATAGAAGCGCTGTATGAGCATGTTAAATCTTTCTTTGTGGAAGAAAAACCCAAAGAAAGCGGGGAAGATGAGAAAAAGAAGGGAGGAGACAAATAATGGGTGCGGCTTCGGCTTCAACAGCTATTGCTGTTTTGCTTATCAGCTTTTTTGTCATGATCCTTTTAAGGTTCCCGATTGCCTACGCGGTGGCCTTATCCTCGGTACTCTGTCTTATGGTGCAGGGACTGCCCTTATCCACCCTCTGCCAGTTTATGGTCAAGGGCATAAGCTCTTTTTCCCTGATGGCAGTTCCCTTTTTCATAACCATGGGAGTATTGATGGGCTCCGGCGGAATATCCGAAAAACTCATTGCGCTGGCGGATGCCTGCGTGGGCTGGATGACCGGAGGCATGGCCATGGTGAATATCGTGGCTTCCTATTTCTTCGGGGGAATATCCGGCTCTGCCGCTGCCGATACGGCATCCTTAGGCTCCATACTTATTCCCATGATGGCTGAGCAGGGATACGACAGGGATTTTTCCACTGCCGTAACAATAACCTCCTCCTGTGAGGGGCTTCTGGTTCCGCCGTCGCACAACATGGTTATTTATGCCATGTCGGCGGGAGGAGTTTCCGTGGGAGCGCTTTTCCTTGCGGGTTATGTGCCGGGAGCGATTCTGGCTATTTCCCTGATGATCGGCTCTTACATTATTTCCAAACGCAGGAAATATCCCAAGGGCTCGAAGTTTTCCTTTAAAGCCCTGATAAAGCAGCTCGGGGTTTCTGCCTGGGCTCTGGCAGCCATCCTTGTGGTGGTTATCGGGGTTGTGGGCGGAGTATTCACCGCGACGGAATCCGCCGCCATCGCCGTAGTCTACAGCCTGATCGTTTCGGTTTTCATCTATAAGGGACTGGACTGGAAGGGAGTCTGGAAGGCCTTTGACGAGTGCGTAAACACCTTATCCATCGTGCTGATTCTGATTTCCACCTCCGCGGTGTTCGGCAACTGCCTGACAAGGCTTCATGTACCGGATATCGCCGCAAAGGCTGTTATCGGCATAAGCGACAATCCCTACATTATTGCCCTGCTCCTGGATCTCATTCTCCTGGTCTTAGGCTGCATTATGGATATGGCGCCGATTATCCTGATCGCAACGCCGATTCTTCTGCCCATTGCGACCTCCATCGGCATAAGTCCCATACAGTTCGGCGTCATTATGATACTTAACTGCGGCATCGGGCTTTTGACCCCGCCGGTGGGCGCGGTGCTCTTTATCGGCTCCGCGGTGGCGAAGCTTCCGATGGAAAAGGTGGTAAAGGCAACCCTGCCTTTCTATGTGTGCATGATAATCGCACTTCTGCTCATCACCTTTATTCCCGAGATCAGTCTGTTTCTGCCAAACATGTTCCGGTAGCAGTCAAAGGAGGAAAAGTTATGTCAACCGAAAAAGTCATTCAGTTCGGCGAGGGAGGGTTTCTCCGGGGTTTTGTGGACTATTTTCTGCATAAGCTTAACGAAAAGGGAGTCTGGGAAGGAAAGGTCGTCATCGTCCAGCCCATTGAAAAAGGCATGTGCGACACCCTGATGAAGCAGAACTGCGAATACAACCTTTACCTCAGGGGAATAGAGGAAGGGAAGACGGTGAACGAGCGCACCCGTATCGATGTGATTTCCAGGTGCGTGAACCCCTATACGGATTTTGAGGAATATCTTAAACTGGCGGAAAATCCGGACTTCCGGTTTATCATTTCAAATACTACGGAGGCCGGCATCGAATTTCCCGGGACGGAAGGTAAAGACGATGCTCCGGCGAGGAGCTATCCCGCGAAGCTGACCCAGCTTCTTTTCCGCCGTTTTGAACTGGGACTGCCGGGCTTCATTCTGATTCCCTGCGAGCTTATCGACGACAATGCCGATCATTTAAAGGACTGCATATTAAAGTATGCCTCTCTCTGGAAGCTGCCGGCGGAATTTTCGGAATGGATAAATAAAGAAAACGATTTCTGTAATTCCCTTGTGGACAGGATCGTTACAGGATATCCGAAGGACGAGGCGGAGGAGCTCTGGAAGGAAATCGGCTATGAGGATCATATGCTGGATACCGCTGAAATCTTCCATCTCTGGGTTATCGGGGGACACCATGAGGACGAGCTGCCTCTCGTGAAGGCAGGCTTTCATGTGGTCTGGACCGACGATGTGCATCCGTATAAGCGGAGAAAGGTCCGGATATTAAACGGCGGACACACCTCAATGGTACTGGGGGCTTATCTCTACGGCCTCACTACAGTGGGGGAATGTCTTAAGGACGAGACCGTGTCGGCGTTTTTAAAAAAATGCATTTTTGACGAGATCGTGCCGACCCTCGGAAATTCAGAAACGGACATCAGCTTCGGGAAGGCGGTGCTGGAGCGTTTTTCCAATCCCTTCATAAAGCATCAGCTGCTTTCCATCGCGCTTAATTCCGTGAGCAAGTTTGAGGTACGCGTTCTGCCGACGATTCTTGAATACAGAGAAAAGTTCGGCGCCTGGCCTCCTGCCCTTACCTTTTCCATGGCGGCCCTGATCGCCTTTTACAGGACGGATGCGGCCAATGACGGGGAGGAAATCATGGCCTTCATGAAGGAGGCCTCCGTCAGGGATATCCTTTTGAAAAAGGAATACTGGAAAACGGATCTAAAAGAGATGATCCCGGAGGTGGAGCGCTGGTATAACCTTATTGAAAAACGGGGAATGAAGGAAGCCTACGCGGAAGTTCTTTCACAGAAGGAGAGCACCTGATGCGGGATTTTTTAAGGATTTCGCCGAAGGACAATGTGGCGGTGGCTTTAACGGGCCTTCCCGCCGGATACAGAATAAACGGGGACGGTCTGACGCTTGAGCTTAATGAGGCCGTTAATCCCGGGCATAAATTTGCCCTGAAACACATCGCTGCCGGAGAGAAGGTCATAAAATACGGCTTTCCCATTGGTGAGGCGAAGGTTTCCATCGCCCCGGGGGAGCATGTGCATGTCCATAATCTCAAAACCCTTCTTGGGAGTGATTTATGCTACAGCTATACTCCGTCGGGGGCCGCAGGACTTTCCGAAGAGGCCCTTGCGGGAAGAAAACGGGTTTTCATGGGATATGAACGCCCTGACGGCTCAGCGGGAGTGCGCAACGATATCTGGATCATCCCCACGGTGGGCTGCATGAACTCCTGTGCCCGGGAAATAGAGAGCAGATGTCAGGCTCTTGCCGGGAACGGGATCGACGCGGTTGTGGCCCTGACCCACCCCTACGGCTGTTCCCAGATGGGAGACGATCAGGAAAATACAAGGGAAGCCATAAGCGCCCTTATCCGTCATCCCAACGCGGGAGGAGTACTGGTTCTGGGACTGGGATGCGAAAACTCCAACATAGGGGTTTTAAAGGAAGGGTATCTGAAGGACTGCGATTTAAGCCGGGTGCGCTTTCTGCAGGGACAGGATGTGACGGACGAGGTGGAGGAGGGGATCCGTCTTGTAAATACTCTTGTGGAAGAAGCCCGGAGGATCCGCCGGACTGAAATTTCGGTTGAAAAGCTCATAGTGGGTTTAAAATGCGGCGGCTCCGATGGCTTCAGCGGTATTACGGCCAATCCGGCAGTGGGACGGTTTTCCGATCTTTTAAACGCCGCGGGAGGCTCCACGATTTTGACCGAGGTGCCGGAAATGTTCGGGGCCGAGACCATTTTAATGGACCGCTGCGAAAACGAAGAGATTTTCAATAAAACGGTAAAGCTCATCAACGGCTTTAAGGACTATTACCGCTCCCACAACCAGACGATTTACGAAAACCCCTCTCCCGGGAACAAGGAGGGAGGGATTTCGACTCTGGAGGACAAGGCCCTGGGCTGCACACAGAAGTCCGGCTTCGCTCCGGTTGTGGATGTGCTTGCATACGCGGAGAGAGTGAAGAAAAGAGGTTTGAACCTCCTGTCGGCTCCGGGCAACGACCTGGTCTCCTCCACCGCGCTGGCGCTCTCAGGCGCTCAGATCGTGCTTTTCACCACGGGACGGGGAACGCCCTTTGCCGGTGTAGTGCCGACGGTGAAGATTTCGTCGAACACTCCTTTGAATGTACACAAGAATAACTGGATGGATTTTAACGCCGGTTCTCTCCTGGAGGACGGGGTCAGGCTTGAAGATATCGGCGCCGGGCTTTATGACTTTGTTATAGGCGTTGCGGGAGGAGAAAGTGTAAAAAGCGAGGCGGGATACCGTGATCTGGCCATTTTCAAGCAGGGAGTGACGCTGTAGAAAGGAAAAAATATGAAACAGTTTATGGATGAGGATTTTCTTCTGGATAATCCCACCGCGAAAAAGCTTTATAACAAATTTGCGGATATGAGAACCATACCGGTGCTGGATTATCATTGCCATATCAATCCGAAGGAAATCTTTGAGGACAGGAAATATGACAATATAACCCAGGTGTGGCTGGGAGGCGATCATTACAAATGGCGGCAGATGCGCACAAACGGTGTGGACGAGAAATATATCACCGGAGACGCCACCGACAGGGAGAAATTTTTTAAATGGGCCGAGACCCTGCCGAAGCTTATCGGCAACCCCCTCTACCACTGGTCCCATCTGGAGCTTCGCTATTATTTCGGCTTCAAAGGAAATTTAAATCCGGACACGGCCGAGGAGGTGTGGAACCTCTGCAACGACAAGCTGTCCTCGGAGGATTTTACGGTACGGAACCTTATCCGGAAATCCAATGTGAAGCTTATATGCACAACGGATGATCCGGCGGATTCCCTGGAATGGCACGAAAAAATAAAGGCGGATGATTCCTTTGAGGTCTCTGTCCTGCCGGCCTGGAGACCCGATAAGATCAACAACATCGAGAAGCCCGACTTTGCTTCCTATATTGAAAAGCTCTCCAAAGCTTCGGGGGTGGCGGTTAAGGACATTTCCACTCTTAAGGAGGCTATCGAAAAGCGGCTGGATTATTTTGCGGAACACGGCTGCGTCGTCAGCGACCACGGTCTGGAATACGTTATGTACGCTCCGGCGGAGGAAAAGGA
>JAILBQ010000137.1 GCA_024680815.1 Lachnospiraceae bacterium
CCCCGATCAACGGAATGGGATCGGTCAAGTTGAAGAAATTCGTTTGGGATAAAGACGGGAAGAGGCTTCCCGATACTGCTTTCAATTACGAATATGGACTGGATGCAAATACTGATCGCAGGGGCAGTACGAAGACAGATAAAGATGGAGTGGCTGTTTTCGATTTCAATCAGGGTGTTTTTAAAAGCAGCGCTGATTATCAACAGAATGCATATATGTATCTGAAATACAACTTTGGAGGGAAGGAAGAAAAACTTAAGCTTCATATAGCTGTTGATCCATATTCTTATACAGAAACCTACACCGGTGATATTACAGCCAAAGCAAAAGGCGGTTACGGAACGGGAGTAGGAGATGAAGATCTGGGAGCATCGTTATCCGGCAAACTTTTAGTGGGGGATGAGGAGCAGATCAAAAGTGATGTGAACTTCAGTGTTGTGGGTTCAAAAAAATCATTGGATCTGACTAACAGTAATTACAGCAGAGGGAGCATTGAGGCGAATATAACTCCGGAAGTTAAAGGAAAAATGTTTAATGTGAGTTTAGGTAATCCCGCTGCAGACACTTCCGCTTATTATACACGAAGTTATGGAATGCAGGCAGGTGATCTTGACAATATGTCCCTGCTTGAACTGGACGAGATCGCCCGATTTTTCGGCAATACCATCAGAGAAACCAAAAAGGATATATTGCTGAATCACACCATTTTGGGCTTTTTGAATCCCATTAATTTTTATGAATATGATACTCATTCCAGAGGCTACGGGTTCGATGCAGGTGCCGGACTGGATCCTTTCAAACTGACGGTGAATACCGGTGATTCAGGTAAGGCAGAGGGAACGATACTGCCTGTTAAGGAGGAAATGTCCTTTCAATACAAGGAAAAAAACAATAAGGATGGCAGCAAAACATATGAAAGCAGTGCCTCTTCCTATGCCGGGGTCAAGATGGCGGATATAACATTATCTGATGAGATCGGGTATGAGGATGAATGGCTTTCTGTCACTTATACAACAAACAGCAAAAACATCGAACTGTGGCCTATGGGACCAAGACACGATATAACCTATTCGGCAGATATGGAAGGAGGGAAGCTTGTTTCATTGGGCATCACCTCTCCGGAAAACGATCCCCCGAAGCTTTTCAGGGACAGATTTACGGAAACAAGGGAAATGAGTGCCGAATTATCCGGAAAAAATGCGGAATATATGACAGGGAAGATAGGGCAGCTTGATAATCTGTCAAAAGGAGTACCGTTGCCGGTTTTCAGTGAGATTTCCGATACGGTATTCAGTACTTTGGGAAACCCTATGCTGGAAAAGAAATTTACAAGGAGCAAATCCCGTTCCAGAGCAGAGACTTTATCACTTGGTTTTAGTCCGGAAATAAAATCCGGTAGCGCTTATAAACCGGTGATAGATCTCGGGGTGGACTATGAATGCAAGTTGACACAAAGCTTTGACTGGGATGTCGTTCGTATAGTGGACATAGATGGTCTTGAAACTGCAAGTGTTGAGATTAAATCCGTAGTGGATTATCCAAAAACAACTCTGTACGAGAGTCTTGTGCAGAAAGCTCTTAGTCGTCTTGAACAGGTCGTGGAGGAAAAACTGGGATTTGAATCCGGTACGCTTGCTGATATATATACTTCCATAAGGAGCGGGAACGCCACGCTCCAGCTGACGAGAAATCCGACCCCTGCAGTGATAGATTATGTGTATTATCTGATCAATGTTTTGAATGGTAATGAAAATCCTGCAGGAGCTGTATCGTATGCGATAGAGACAAGAACGGAGGAAGCGGCAGGAGGAGAGCCTGCTCAGACGGTTCAGGCTGTTACGATAGGAACACCGGTTGTCCTTAAGATAGAAGATGCTTCAGGAAATGATGTCGAGAACAATCCGACAGATCTGAAGCTTACGATGACATATACACAAGAAGATCTGGCAGCTGCTAATTTAAGATTTGCAGAAGATAACGATATAAGAATTTATCGCTATGTAAGCGAGGATTGTGTCTATGAACCGGTCAAATCCACTTGTGATCCGGGTGAAAGACGTGTTGTGGCAGAAACTTCGAAAGCAGGAGAGTATGTCATGGCGGTGGATCGCGATGCGCCTGTAATATCCGGGGTATCTGTGTATGATTCTACTGAAACTCCTTTTATCGGAGCGTATATAAGTGACTTTTTGGGGATCAGTTCCGTGGTGCTGAAAATTGATGGTACGGAATATCTTAATAAGGATACATATGCCCAATATATGAATGGAACCGATCTTTTCTGGCAGGTTCCGGAGGACAGGAAGCTTTCCACAGGGGAGCATGAGCTTTTGATAACCGCATCGGATTCAACAGGAAAAACAAGCGAGGCTTCTGCGAATTTCATAGTGCTTCCTCCTGTAGCGGCAACGGGGATTTCAATGAACACAGCAAAGCTTACGGTTTCGGTTGGTG
>JAILBQ010000026.1 GCA_024680815.1 Lachnospiraceae bacterium
TCGTCAAGTTTTTTGGAGAGGGTGTCACCGCCACCAAATCCACCTGACTGTTTCTCCATTGCCTTGGCAACTTCCTTTTGGACGATCTTGGCAATTTCGTCGTTAGAAACTCCCTTTGTTGCTTCATTGACTTCGCTCATAAGCTGTACCTCCAAAAAACTTACTTCGTATTCTCCCGGCGCGCAATACACCGAAATTTTTGATATACAGATTATAATAGCATTAGAGGGAAAAATATACAGAACAAATGTTCCCGTTTTGTTGTCATAATGCCTTACCCAAAAAATTATTTTGCAAATTCACAAAGAAAACACAATTTTGGGGTAACATAAGTGAAAGAAAAATTTTTTTATGTTTTTTTTATCTTTTCAGACGACCCCGAAAATTTTACGCTGAGCTGCGAAATCATTAGTGTCAGAGGGTCAGCAAAACCACAAAATAAAGGACTTTGTGTTAATATGACAGCGGAAAACGTTATTCAGTTACAGGAAGCCGTGAACGCGGCCATAGAAGAATTAAATGAAAAATTGATTCTGGATGAAGCAGAGGATACGGATGTTGAGGAAAACAGGGCTCATTACCGTATTTCCTCGGGCTTCTGGGAAAAGCTGATCTCCTGTTGACATAGTATACCGAAAACCTTCAAACTTCATGTGATTCCACCCTCCTTAGGCCGGGGCGTTCCGATATGGTAACGCCCCGATTCTATTATATTACTTGTAATATATAGTGCAATCGTGTTATTCTGTCCTCACTTGAACAGGAGGTAGTCCGTATTGCTTAATAAAGAGACTGAGCAGAAGAAGGGTGAGCCGGAGAAACCGCTGTTTACCCTGCAGTCGGTAATGACTTTTCGGGATTACCGAGAGTTTGCCTTTACAATCGGTCACTTTACTTTATTTTTCAGGATAACTGCCGCGCTTATCGTCGTCATGGATGCCTTTATGGTGCTGCGCAACCTCCCCATGTCGGGAAGCGAGCTGGCCGGAAGGATTATCGTGGGCTTTGTCACACTTGTAATCTGGCTTGTGGTAATCCGTGCGGTTTTTCATATTATACTCAGGATCGGATATCGCAGAACAGGGGGAGAACACGATCATCATTCGGAGATTCTTCTCTATGAAAACCGCCTGGAGGACAGGGGCCCGGATATGGAAATTATTCTTTATTATAAGAAGCTTCGTGCGGTTTACGAAACTCACGAAAACTTTATGATTATGAGCACCCAGTCCTTCGGAAGCGTGATAAGCAAGAGAGCCTGCTCCGGGGAGGTGCGCTCCTTTATCCGCTCCCTGGATCCCAGGGGCCGCCTTTCGAAACGGTTCGCGGATGAGGCGGAAAGTCCCGTAACGGAAAAGAAGGGCTATGAGCTCTTAAGGTGAAAAATGCAATACAGAAAAGCAAAAAACGGTGAAGCACTGTCCGCGCTGGGGTTCGGGTGCATGCGCTTTACGACGAAGAGCGGCAGAATCGACCTCGAAAAAATGGAGAAGGAGCTTCTTCTGGCAGTGGAGAAGGGCATCAACTATTTTGATACGGCCTATATCTATCCGGGAAGCGAGGCAGCTCTCGGCTGGTTCTTTAACCGCCACCCCGATCTCAGGGAAAAGATATATATAGCCACCAAGCTTCCGCAGTATCTGATCGGCAACAGGAGCGCTATAGACAGATATTTCAATGAAGAAAAGAAGCGTCTGGGAACGCAGAGGATAGATTTTTATCTGATGCATATGCTGACCGATATCCGCTCCTGGGATAAGATGGTTTCTCTCGGGATTAAGGACTGGATCGCCGAAAAGAAAAAGACCGGAGAGATCGGAAACATCGGTTTTTCCTATCACGGCGATACGGAGATGTTTCTTGAGATTCTGAATGCCTTTAACTGGGATTTCTGCCAGATACAGTATAATTACCTGGACGAACACACCCAGGCCGGACGAAAGGGGCTCCTTTCCGCCGCAAAAAAGGGGATTCCGGTGATTATCATGGAGCCCTTAAGAGGAGGCCGGCTTGTGGATCTTCTGCCGGGGGAGGCGAAGGATAAAATTTCCGCCTTTGAGCCGAAGACAACTCCGGCAGCTCTGGCTTTTCGCTGGCTTTATGACCAGCCGGAGGTGACGGTTGTCCTCTCCGGGATGAACGATGCGGCCATGGTGGAGGAAAACTGCGCCGTCGCATCGGAATCGGAGCCGGGGTCGCTTTCCGGAGATGAAAAGAAGCTGATAGAAGAAGTAAAAAAGATAATACAGGAAAAAGTAAAGGTCGGCTGCACAGGCTGCCGTTACTGTATGCCCTGCCCGAAAAACGTGGATATTCCCGGTATTTTCAGATTGTATAACCAGATGTATACCGAGAAAAAATCCTCTGCGAGACATGAATTTATCCAGACCATCGGCTTAAGGGAGACGCCGATGTTTGCATCGGAGTGCATAGGCTGCGGTAAATGCGAGCAGCACTGTCCCCAGCACCTTCCGGTGAGGGAGCTGTTAAAGGAAGCTGATCGGGCTTTGCGGCCTTTTCATTACAGAATTACCATTTTTTTCGCAAGGAAATTCGTGTTGAGAAAAAAACGGGGGTCGGACAGTAAAAAGCAGGAAGAAACCGGTTAATTCGATAAATATCCGAAGAACAGGGGAGAAAAATGACAGGCAGAATCAAAACGGTAATATTCGATATAGGCGGAGTGCTTGCGCCTTTTGACTGGCGTGAATATATGACGGAGCTGTTTCACGATAAAAAAATCGTGGAGGAAGTCTACGGCACCGTTTTCGGACATGACTTATGGGACGAGCTGGACCGCGGCGTATGGAGCAATGATAAGCTCCTGAGTGAATTCACGGCCATAAATCCGGGGCTTGAAAAGGAGATCAGACTGTTTTTTGAAACCTGCGCCTGCGCCCTGCATAAGGCCGACTATGCGGCGGAATGGATAACGGAGCTTAAAGCAAGGGGCTACAGGGTGCTCTACCTTTCCAACTATTCAAGACATGTGCTGGATACGAATCCCGACATAACCTATTTCGTTCCGCTGACGGATGGGGGCATCTTTTCCTGCTTCGTGCATCTTGTAAAGCCGGAACGGGAAATTTATGAATGCATAAGGGACAGATACGGCCTGAACCCTGCGGAGACGGTGTTTATAGACGATGTTGAAGCAAATGTGGAAGGTGCCAGGGCAGTGGGCTTCAACGGCATCCGCTTTTTAAACCTTGAGCAGGCAAAAGCAGAACTCAATAACCTTCTGGAAGGGTCGTAGTTCTGAAAGCTCAGACGTCGGTTTTACAGCCGCTCGTCTGGACCCGGGCGATATCCGTTCCGGTGTCGTCTTTTAACAGCACTTCATAAAAACAGGTTCTTTTCCCGTCTTTTAAACATCTTGCCTCGGCAAAGAGAGTTTTTCCCCTGCAGGGATTCATGTAGACGATGCTGCTGCTTAAGGTGACGGTGTTCATTTTCTTTAAATTGGTCGCGATCGCAAAGGCAAAATCCGCCATTGTGTACGGAACTGCCCCCATAAGGGCTCCCGCTGCGTTTTTATGCCTGTCATCCAGAGTCAGGCGTACCTTTGAGTAACGGTCGGCCACAGCCTCGATTTCTATGCCGGTTAGAGGCACGGCATACTTATCTTCCTTAAATATTTCCCTCGCTCTTTCCAGATCCGTCAGGGATTTTTTCTGAAAAACATGTACCGGGTGTTCTTCAAAACGGCTGAAAAGCTTATTGATCAAAGCCTTTTCCGCTTTTTTGCAGATCAGAAAATGAATTGTTTCGTCGGGTTCGAACTCATGGTCGGTCAGTTTCTTTACGGCAGCCAGAAGAAAATATAAGGATTTCGGATCGTTTCCGTGCACCCAGGTGACCAGAAGGTGATCATCCGGCTCTTCGAGGATGATCGCGGCACTTATACGATCGTTTTTCAGACAGACGAGACTGGCTTCCGAAAAACGTTCAAAATCCGGCTCCGGCTCCGGAAAACGAAGGAGGCGGTCAGGGGATGAGCTTAAAATAAAATCCCTTAACTCCGAAAGAGGAACGCTTTGAGCGGGAACAACCCTGATCCCGGGATTGATCTTTTCGGGAAGCTTTATATCGTTAAAATCCCTGAAACGGCAAATAAGGGAGCTGTATTTTAGATCCTCCTGCTCAAAGCCTCTGTTTTTCAGAAACAGCGTATCAGCATTATCGTCATTTGTAAAAACATAAAAAGGCAGAATGTCCCTGGGCGGAAGGTCGGTGGCTGTTTTAAGGAGGTCTGATGCGACTCCCTGTCTCCTGTAAGCGGGAAGGGTAAAGATCTTTACAATATGAATGAATTCAGGCAGGATCCGGGCAATGAGAACGGCCACAGGTTCGGAAGAGCTCTCGTCAAAGGCCCCGAAGCAGGTGTATCTCCCGCTTTGAATAGCGAAAAGCTCATCGTTGGATAAAAGCTTTAGATAATCGGCCGTTCTTTCTCCTTCAACTATTTCTATACGCATCGGCTGCTCCTCCTCGCTAGAATAATAAGGTAACACCGGCGTTATTTCAAGGACGGTATTGAAATATTGAAATATTTTTTTAAAAATATGATGATACAAACGCCAAAATACATATAGCATCGTATAAAAAACATGAAACGGTACTTTTGGAAACCGAATCTATTATTATCAGCAAGGAGGGGCCATGAGCGAACTGACAGCAGGTGAAGAAAGGTACATTGAAGAAGCAGCAAACAGATGGGCCAGGAAGGCAGGGATGGCTGCCAGAGCGGTGTCGGACCTTCCGGAGGCCGTGGAAGAACGTATCGGGGAGTGGGAGGAACTCTTCAGGAAGGGCTTTGAAGAATTCTACAAAGCTGCGTTTGAGAAGGGCGGCGCTGTTTCGGCAGACCTGCTTTTCGACCGGTTTAATGAAAAATGGGCTGAGGAGCATCCTGAGTTTACTGACATGGATGAGCTATTTAAGGAATGCAGCGATGAGGACAGGGCCAGTGCAAAAAAGGCCTTTATGGGTTAAGAAGGGGGGGAAACAACATGCCACAGGTTCAGACACAGCAGCAAAATCCATACGAAGCCGAAAAGGCAGTGATCAGCACCTATGAAGCCGGATATTCACAGACCTCCTGTTCCCAGACCGAGTTATCCTACCGTCATATGAACACCCGGTTTTCGGACCTGGAAAAGGCAAGTCTTTCCGGCCAGGCTCTGGAGACTGCTGAAAAAGAGCATAAAACCAGAAGAACGCAGATAGAGGCAGACTGGCATAAGAATACCGGGCAGGCTGCCGAAAGACTGATGCAGGCAACCGGAAATTACAAAGAAAAAGCGTATTACGCGAGATTTGACTTAAAGCAGCTGGAGATCCTCATAAAAAACAGTGATCGCGGAGGAAATTCCGGGCTCTATAACAATGTGGCCAGTGACCTGGAGCTTTTCAACGCCGTGGAAAGCGGACAGGATACGGCTGAAATGAGAAAGCGTCTTAATAACCTCATGGCCAGCTGCCGGGAATATATCAAAGAGAAAAATCCCTGGACAACAAAGGGCAAGATCAGAAAATACATGATCGAACATGTGCTGGAGAAGGCAAAGGAAAAGCTCGTGGAATTGGATGAGGCTCATATCCCGGATCTTCAGGAGTGCAGCGATCTTTATGATGAATATAACGCCGATACCGCCTCAGACGAGAAGCTTAACGCGTCATTTCGTGCGTATTTCAAACTCTTTTCGGAATCCATGAAGGACGGCGCCTCTGTCACGATCCCGGAGGAGCATAAAGCCACTGTGCAGGGCAATATGATCCGGCTTTTAAACGTGATAAAAGGAAAAAGCGTGGATCAGGATCAGTGCCCGAGCCTTGCAACAAGATTTTTTAACGCCATCGGGTGGAGCAGAAGGGTTCCGACTGTTGCCACAACCGATGAGGAGATGCAGCAGGCGAGAGCGAACAGTCCCATTAAGCGGTTCTTTTATCATTGTCTCAGACCCTTAAGAGGCCAGAAAGACGCCCTGTCCCTTGCGAAACAGGTGATAGGTGCAAATGGAGAGCGGCAGTATCTGTCTGACGGAAGACTCGGGCAGGGAACCTATCTACTGGCCGGCAAGAAGGATTCCGACCTGCAGAGGCAGGGGATCCAAATGACAGCCGATGAGATTGAAAAGGAAAACCGGGAAGTCGACTGGTATTACGGACGGGATAAGGGATCCGTACAGCTTACCATGGCGTTTAAAAGCAGGGCGCGGGCCGTGGAGCTGAATGAGCTGATGGCCAAAATACGTGTTTTAAAAACCAATTACGAAGATCTTTATAACAATATGTTTGATGACGAAAGGGAAAAGTACATATTTCAAAGATATATTGATTTTCCCGAAGATATTCTCCGTTTTTCGGAGAGATTGGGATTTCCTCACGTACTGACTGTATTCGCGGCACTGTTAGGTTACAATGCCGTCCTCATGGACTCTACATTGAGCAGAAGATCGGATGTGTACAATATCATGGACAGGTCGATCCTTGTTGTGTCGAATAAGGCGACCGTTCGAAAGGATACGGTGAAAAGATGGGAACATCTCGAGCCGAAATCAACCTCAACCGAGCAGCTCGCGGCGTGAAGAACGGGAAAGTCTTTTCTTTATCGCGTGTCCCAGAGCGCAGGAGAGCGCGATCTTTAAGCAGTCGGGGATAATAAAGGGGAGCACGGCGACGGCGAGGGCCCCGGTGAAGGTCAGCTTCGCCATAAGGGAGAGCCAGAGAGTCCCGAAGGCATAGAGGGTGATGAGTCCAAGAAGCATACCGGCAAGCTCCAGCGGGAGTTTCCCGTAATAACGGTCAATAAAGGTACCGGCGATAAGGAGCATAAAGAGATACCCTGCGATATAGCCGCCGGTGGGCCCCAGGAGTTTGCCCGGCCCCCCGGTAAAGCCGGAAAAAACCGGAAGACCGCACAGCCCCAACAGGATATAAACCGCGCAGGCAAGGAGCGAAAGATTCCTCCCCACCATGTAAAGGGAGAGGAAGAGGATCAGCACCGAAAAAGAGACAGGAACGGGCCCCACCGGTATCGAAAAGGGAGAGATCACACAAAAAAGAGCGGCCATCAGCGCCGTAAGTGTCAGTTCTTTTACAGAAAGCTTTTTCATATCCTGTCAGGTATCCTTTCTGATTTTTTACAAGCTTATAAGAACCGGCCGGAATTGTCAACCTTGTTTTGCAGCGGGGTTGACAATTTCCTGTTTTAACTTATGCTTCTCACCCCTCCGGAAGCATTTGACTTTTGGCGCTTGTATCATCATAATTGACACATGCTGAATGAACTGAACTATCCTTTTGATCCCAAATATCTTATCTCCCATGAAAAGAAGCTCCGCCGCCTGTTAAAAGCCGACGGGGTAAAACGCATCCCGAAAAGGATAGCTATCCTCGGGGGCTCCACTACCCATGACCTGATGCTCATGCTGGAGCTCTTTCTTTTAAATTACGGGATAGAGCCTGAGTTTTACGAGTCCGAATATAATCAATACTATGAAGACGGGATGTTCCCCAACCCCGCTTTGGAGAAATTCAGGCCGGATGTTATCTGGATCCACACCACAAACCGCAATATAACCGCTTTTCCGTCCTTAAAAAGCAGCACGGAAGAGATCGATTCGCTGTATAAGGCTGAGCTTGATAAGTTTACCGGCTTATGGAAAAGGCTTTCGGAGATTTATAACTGCCCGATCGTCCAGAACAATTTCGAACCCCCGTTTTACCGGCTTATGGGCAACAGGGACATAAGCGACCCTCACGGGGCCGGGAATTTCATCAACCGGCTGAACACGGCCTTTTACCGGTACGCTTCTGAGCATGAAAATTTCCATATCTGCGATATAGCCTATCTTGCCGCTGATTACGGCCTTAAGGAATGGTCCGATCCCTATTACTGGTATCTCTATAAATATGCCCTCAATCTCTACGCAATCCCCTCACTTTCCTTTCAGGTCGCAAATATCGTAAAGGCGATTTTCGGAAAGAATAAAAAGGGCTTCGTGCTGGATCTGGACAATACCCTGTGGGGAGGAGTCGTCGGAGACGACGGGCCGGAGGGCCTGGAGCTCGGGCCGGAGGAGGCCGTGGGAGCGGCTTACCTTGAATTCCAGAGATATTTAAAGGCGCATACAGAGCTTGGTATATTGCTAAACGTGGATTCCAAAAACGACAGCGAAAACGCCCTGGCGGGCTTAAACCACCCTGACGGTGCCTTAAAGCCGGAGGATTTTATCGAGATCGTTGCCAACTGGGAGAGCAAGGACAGGAATCTTGCGAAGATTGCTGAAGAGCTGAGTCTGATGCCCGAGAGCCTTGTTTTTGTGGACGACAATCCGGCGGAGCGCGCGATTGTCAAACAGAGCTTTCCGGAGGTGTCCGTGCCGGAGATAGGGGAGGTAAGGGACTATATCCTGACCCTGGACCGCTCGGGCTTTTTCGAGTGCACCTCCCTTTCCGGGGACGATATGGCAAGAAACGAGATGTATCGGGCCAATGCAAAAAGGGCGGCGGTTGCAAAGGAATTTTCGGACTACCGGGAATACCTTCTCTCCCTTGAAATGGAAGCGGTTATCCGCCCCTTTGAGCAAATGTATTTTTCCCGCATAGCCCAGCTTTCCAACAAAAGCAACCAGTTTAACCTCACCACAAAACGCTTCACGGTGGAGGAGATTGTCGCAGCCCATGAAGATCCGGACAGGATAGATCTTTACGGAAGGCTCATGGACCGCTTCGGGGATAACGGCGTTGTATCGATCGTTATTGGAAGGATCGAAGAGGGGGTCTGCCATATCGAGCTCTGGCTCATGAGCTGCCGGGTATTAAAACGGGACATGGAATTCGCAATGATGGACGCTCTTGCCGGGAAATGCCTGGAGAGAGGGATCAGAGAGATCAGAGGTTATTATTATCCCACGGAAAAGAACAAAATGGTCAGGGATTTTTACGCTCTCCAGGGCTTTGAAAAGCTTTCGGAGGACGAAGCGGGCAATACGGTCTGGAGCCTCTCCCTTTCGGAGGGGTACAGCAGAAAGAACACCGTAATAAAAACGGAAAGTTAAAACAGAGGCAGGGAGGACATATGGACAGAGAAGAGATATTCGGGCAGCTGACAGAGGTATTCCGCGACATTTTCGATGACGATTCGATAGAGCTTACGGACGAAACCACCGCCGCCGACATCGAGGAATGGAACAGCTTTACGCATATCACCCTTATTTCCGATATCGAGGACGCCTTCGGCATCCGCTTCGAGATGAAGGATGTAGTGGGACTTAAAAACGTGGGAGAGATGGCGGACCTTATTGAGAAGCTTAGTATTTCATAGCATTAATAGGCCCGGGCTTTTCAGGCTCCAGCACGGTGAAAAAGCCGTTATGGACAAGTTCCTTTGTGCGCGCATCAAATACGAAGGTGGCGGCGCCCCAGGGATTGGAGTTGCTGTCAAGTCCGTCTCCCAGACGGTTTTCGTTCTCTCCCGGGAAACGTAAGTCCGGCCTTCCGTTTTCATCCCGCCCGAAGAGCACTGTACCGAAGGATAAGGAAAGCTCTTCCTCTCCCGAAGAGGGAAGGGGCACAAGCTTTAACCGAGGCGTGCTTTCCCTGTCCGCGATAAAGAGATATCCGTTTTCCGAAAGAGCCTTTTCACCGATCCCGTCAAACACGTCCTTTTCTTCATCCGGTACTATGTTTTTAAGCAGCCTCTGAAACCGCTGATCTTTAAGGATCGGTGAGTCTTCGGGAAAAAAGATCACCGGGTTAAAGTCATCGTCGCTCAACATCGAGCAGTATATATCCAGATAGGGCTGTTTAACGATACGCCCGGCCTTGTAAGTGGGGTAGGCTGAGAGGGCATCGTTCCAGATCGCAAGACGCCCGGGGCTCAAGGAGGTTTCCCCGGCGCCGGTATCGTTCCTGTGGTCCGGGATATCGTAGTGTTCTTTTATGTATTTACCGAGATAAGAGGTGTATTTTCTGGCTCCCGCTTCGTTGAGGTGGCCGTTTAAGTCCTTCATGTCCACATCGTAATCCACCCCGCAGTCGATATGCAGAAAATTAAGGTAATCCACCCCGGCCTCATCCGCGATGGGCTTTACGGCATTGGCCAGGCGCTGTTTTTCCTCGCCCACAGGAGCGGGAGGGTAGACTAACAGAAGATCGATACCCCTCTCCTTACAGAGGGAGATGATCTTTTCAAGGTATTCCACGGATATTTCCCCGCAATCGGTCATTTCGCTTTCCGGAAGAAGAGGCGGTATCTCCGGCTCTGAAACCCCCATTTCCTCAATAGGATCGTGAGCCGCCCCGTTGTCCACATTTATCTCAAGCGCACCGAAATCCCGCATCGTAAGCTCTTTCCAGCGGGAATGGTAGCGGATCAGCGGAAAGAGAAAGCCCGCCTTTTCCCTGGGATCGTCTATAAGATCGGCAGCGGTTTCAAGCTTTATGCGGCTCAGAGGATATGCGTCAAAATTTTCCCTGGTAAGCTCCGAAAGCTTCGGACCGTCAGAGACTTCATAATCCATATAGTCGGTATCCAGCACTATAAGCTTCGGGCTTGAGAAGGAAAGGGCGTTTAAAAGGTTCCAGTAATTTGTCTGCATACGCATCCCGGCGCTGGCCAGGTTATAGGAGGTTATCCCGTAGTTTTCCCAGAGCTCCAGGGGATAGACGCCGGACTGGGTATGGCTGATCCCGGCAAAGATCACGTCCAGATCCTCTGCGCGTTCGAAAAAGAGAGTCATTTTCTCCCGGCTGGTCTTCCTTAAAGTGAGCTTCGAGATAATGAGGACAAGGAAGAAGACACACAGCAGGAAGAGTATTATTTTCAGAGCTTCTTTAATATTTCTTTTCATTGAAAAACTAAAAGCCTCCGTAGATAAAGTCGGATGCGTTATATTCCGGCCCGTAGATACCAAAGAGCACGATGGCGGCAATCAGGGCAATAAAAAGCCCCCAGCGGAACAGGATATTCTGCCTGAATAGAGCTTCTCGTACGGACCCTCTTTTTTCCTCAAAGAGCTCCACGGCAAAGACGACGAGAAGTCCCGCGAAAAGAACCGCGAAATCCTTAGGATCCAGCCCCGCCGTAAAAATCGAATCATCGAAAAATATCCAATAGTTGCGGACGAAAAGGATCGAACGGACCTCATAGAAAAAGTGGGAAAGATCCTTTGAGAAAAAGGCTAAGAACATCGGAAGGAAGGCTATGAAGGTCCTGAATTTACGAAAGATCTTAAAGCTGGTTCTGGAATAATCCACCTTGAGGATATTGCCCGCACGTACAAAAAGAGGATTTAAGAGACCACCGAGGGTTATTATCGCCCAGGGGATAAGGCCGGAGGAGACGGTAAGCAGAAGGGAACCGCCGTGCCAGATTCCGATTAAAATCCACATCGGCAGCATCGTGAGGTAGACCGGCAGGACCTGCCCCAGATGCTTTCCGAAGAGTTTCCTGCTCTTTTTGCTTAATTTTCTGAAAAGCCCGGTGCGCTGCATCGGATAGAGCAGGTAGTTCTTTGCCCATAAGCCGAGAGTTATGTGCCAGCGCTGCCAGAATTCGGCCGCGGTTTCCGAGAAAAACGGCCGGCGGAAGTTTTCGCTTAAATGCATCCCGAAGCATTCCGCGCCGCCCAGAACGATATCCATACAGCCGGAGAAATCCAGATAGAGCTCAAAGGCAAGGAGGGGGGCGGCAAGGAGCACAAAGCCTCCGTTAAAGGTTTCGGGAGCGTTTAAGACCGTGCCTGTGTAAAGCGCGATCCTGTCTGCGAGAACAAGCTTTTTAAAGCATCCCCAGAGCATACGGACGGCGCCGTACTTTAAATCCGAAAGCTTCACCGGCCGGTCGTGGAAAAGCCCGTTTTTTTCAGTCTTGTAATCCAGTATGGGACCGGAGGGCATCGGAGGGAAAAAGCTTAAGAAGGCGGCCAGATTAATAACAGATCTCTCAGCTTCAGTGCTCCCCCGGTAAACGTCCAGAAGATAGCCCATGGCCGCAAGGGTAAAGTAGGAGAGGCCGAGAGCGGCGGGAAGCGGGAGATGAGAGTATTTAAAGATCACAAGAGTGATAACGAGAAGGGCCACGGAAACGTATATAACGGTTTTCCCCTGTTTTTCGTTTTTTGCACCCGCAAAGAGCCGTCCGGCAAAAAATGTCAGGAGGATCACCCAGATCACCTCGAAGATTGCCAGAGGATGCGTGGAAAGCAGCATAAAAAAAAGAAAGTTAAGGCATAACAGCCAAAGTCTGCGCCCTTTTCCCTTAAAGAGGCAAAAGAGCGCCGCGCCTGAAAACACGAATATGAAAAAGAGCACTGAAGTGATTGAAAAATACGGGCACATGGAAATTATTTCTCTTCTCTTTCAGGTCCGGAAAGCTCCCGGTCAAAATGTACATCTATCTGGT
>JAILBQ010000001.1 GCA_024680815.1 Lachnospiraceae bacterium
ATCGCCTCCCAGGGAGTGGTTGCCGCGTCCATTGAGGATAAAAATGAAACCATGATCGAGCTCTACGACAAAAACGGCGAGGAGCTGGCGAAGCTGAAATGCTCCATGGATGAAACAGGATATCCCGTGGATCTGGCTCTCTCTCCGGCCGGCAAGCTTCTGGCGGTGTCCTATCTCCGTATGACCGGGGATGCCTTTGTCTCCTCTCTGGCTTTCTATAATTTCGGCGAGGTCGGTGCCAACGAAATAGATAATCTGGTAAGCGGCTATGACTATGAAAATGTGATTTTTCCCAGAATCCGCTTCCTGGATGACAGTCACGCCGTTGCCGTGGGAGATTCTGATGTTGTGTTCTTCAGCGGCAGTGAAAAACCGGTTCGGGGAAATGCGCTGAAGCTCAATAAAAATCTGGAAAGCGTATTTTTCGGAAAGGAATATATGGGACTTGTGTATCGGGCGGAAAAAGCCACCGGCGAATGGCGGCTTAACGTGTTTGATACTGTGGGGGAGAGAGTTTTTCAGGAGGATTTCGACATAGACTACCGGGATGTGCTTCTGGAAAACCGCCAGGCGGTAATCTATAACGACCGGGAGTGCATGATTTATAATCTCAGGGGACACATTAAATTTGACGGGCATCTGGAGGATCCGGCGCTTCTTATGGTAGCTACCGATTCCCCCACCCGGTTTGCCCTGGTAAGTCACGACATCGCGGAACTTATCCGTTTTAAGTAAACAAAAAGGAACCGCTCTTAGAACGGTTCCGGAAAAGCGGAGAGGATGGGATTCGAACCCATGCGCCCTTGCGGACAAACGGTTTTCAAGACCGCCTCGTTATGACCACTTCGATACCTCTCCATGCAGTGTTTATAAGCATTTCTAAATTTTACACATTTAACAGGTCTTTGTCAATCCATATCGTTTTCCAGAAGAATCCGCATGGAAGTCAGCAAAGCTTTGGAACAGGCTATAAGGTCGGGAGTCTTCAGATCACCGGGGATCTTATATATCAGCAGCGGGTGGGCTGAGGCACGGAAGGTCAGCGCGCCCTCATATTCGTTCAGCAGATCCTGGATGCGTGTGGGATCCAGAAGAGCCTGTGGAAACAGGGCGAGCTGAATGGTGTTTCCCGAAGCGGTAAGATTTTCCACATATACCTCGTGAGCGAGGGAACGAACAAGAGAGATTTCTATTAAATTATCCACGCTGCCCGGAAGCTTTCCGAAACGGTCAGTAAGTTCATTCCGCATGTCTTCCGCCTCGTCTTCGGTATCAATTCCGGCAATGCGCTTATAGAGATCCAGCTTCGCGTTTTCGTTCTTAACATAGGAATCCGGGATATATGCATCTTCGTTCAGATCAATCACGGTTGTGAATTCCGGAAGAAGAGCTTCGCCTTTTTCCTGCCTGACGGCACTTCCGAGCATCTTGCAGTACAGGTCATAGCCCACGGCCTCCATATGTCCGTGCTGCTCTCTGCCCAGGACGTTTCCTGCCCCGCGTATTTCAAGATCCTTCATGGCGATTCTGAAGCCGCTTCCGAGATCGGTGAACTCACGGATGGCGTTCAGGCGTTTTTCAGCGGTTTCCCTTAAAATCCTGTCTCGCCGGTACATAAGAAAAGCATAGGCGGTGCGATTGGAGCGTCCGACCCGGCCACGGAGCTGATAGAGCTGGGAGAGTCCCATTTTGTCGGAATCATGAATAATCATTGTGTTTACATTCGGAATATCGAGGCCGGTTTCAATAATAGTAGTGGACACCAGTACATCTATATCACCTTCGATGAAATCGCTCATAATGTCTTCCAGCTCCCGCTCCGCCATCTGGCCGTGGGCAAAGGCGATACGGGCGTGGGGACAGAGCTCGCTTAAGTGTGCGGCGATGTCGGAAATATTATTGACCACGTTGTAGACATAGTATACCTGTCCGCCGCGGGAAAGCTCTCTTGCGATAGCTTCCCTTACGATTTCGTCGCTGTATTCCATGATGAAGGTCTGGATGGGAAGGCGGTCTTCCGGAGGCTCGGAAAGAACGCTCATGTCGCGGATTCCGACAAGGCTCATATGGAGTGTTCTGGGGATAGGCGTTGCGGTAAGGGCAATGACATCGACGTTTCGACGCAACTTCTTTATCTTTTCCTTGTGGGTCACTCCAAAACGCTGTTCCTCATCGATGACAAGAAGCCCCAGATCTTTGAAAGCCACATCATTTGAAAGCAGCCGGTGCGTTCCGATCACGATGTCGACCTGCCCCTTTTTCAGATCCTCAATGGTCTTTTTCTGTTGTCCCGTGGTCCGGAAACGGCAGAGGAGATCCACCCGGACGGGATAGTTTACCATTCGTTCGGAAAAGGTTTTATAGTGCTGGGAGGCCAGAATTGTGGTTGGAGTTAAAAACGCAACCTGCTTTCCTTCCTGCACAGCCTTGAAGGCTGCCCTGATGGCGATTTCGGTTTTGCCGAAGCCCACATCCCCGCAGATGAGCCGGTCCATGATTTTTGTGCTCTGCATGTCGGCTTTTACAGCTTCGATGGCCGATAACTGATCATCGGTTTCCTCGTAGGGGAACAGCTCCTCAAATTCTCTCTGCCAGACAGTGTCGGGACCGTAGGCAAACCCGGTTTCCATTGAACGGAGGCTGTAGAGAGCTACCAAATCTCTTGCAATACTCTCAACGGCTTTCCGGACTTTATCCTTGGTACGGGACCATTCCCTGGAACCCAGCCGGTTCAGCTTCGGGCGTTTTTCGGTGTCGGCCGAAGCGTATTTCTGAAGAGACTTTAAGTTTGAAGCAATAACGTATACGGACGCGTTGTCTATATAGCTTATTTTTACATAATCCCGGGTGATGCCGTCTATCTCCCGATGAACGATTCCGCTGTATATCCCCATGCCGTAGTCTTCGTGAACCACATAGTCACCGACCTTCAGCTCGGAAAAGCTGGAAATTTTTTCGCCCTCGTAGACGGTATGCTTTTTTTTGCGCTTACGGAAGCTTCCTCCGAAAATATCCGTTTCTGAAATGACGGCAAAACGGAGAGACGGATATTCAAAGCCCCTGGAAATATTTCCGTAGACCAGCATTATTTCTCCGGGAGCGGGAACTCTGTCATAATCCTCGGTATAAAAAGCGGTTATACCGTCGTCCGTGAGGTCGGAGGAGAGGCGCTTCGCGCGGGTGTGTGAACCGCAGAGGATGAGCAGGGCATATTTTTCCTTCCGGTAGCGCTTAAGGTCACTTTCAAGGCCGGCAAAGCTGTTGTTATAGGAACCGATCTGCCTGGAATCAATTTCAAAGGAAGCAACCGGAACGAAGAGGTTTTGCGGAAGATTTATTTCAGAGAGCGAGATGCAGAATAACTCTTTTAAGTGTTCAAAAACTTCATTGGAGGTAAATAAAAGTTCATGATCCTCCTCGGAGCGGCCCTTCATGCCCTCCGCAAATTCTTTACAGGCCTGGTCTGCCCGTTCTATCAGGCGGGCGGGGGAAAGCAGAAAGAATATGGTGTTTTCCGGGTCAAAATAGTCCCAGAAAGGAGTATCGCCTGCTCCAAGATCGGAGTCGGGAAAAAGCTCAACCTCAGTGACAGGCTCGATGGAGCGCTGACTGGAAACGCTGAAATAACGTATTGATTCAATGTCGTCGCCGAAGAGTTCGATTCGGACGGGATTTTCTTCTGTTAAGGGAAAAATATCGATGATGCCGCCCCGAATGGAAAACTCTCCTTCGGCACCGACTTCGGATGTTCGTTCATATCCCATTTCGGTGAGCTTTTGGGCAAAGCTGTCAGGCTCCAGAGAAGCTCCGCACTTTACGACGAGAGTGCCGCTGCTGACCCGGCCGGGGGCGGTATAGCGCTCCAGAAAGGCATCGATTGTCGTGATGACAGTGATGTTTACTCCGTCATGAAGAGCCTTGAAGCAGCGCATACGCTCACGAGCAAGAAGACTCCCGTTAAGGTCGGACTGGTAAAAGAGAAAATCCTTCGGAGGAAAATAAAAGGTTTCCCTGTCGAAGATCCGGTAGTCGGAGGCGACTTCATGAGCCCGGATTTCGTCCGGTGCAACAATGACCCGGGTTGTCTGCTCGGGGAAAAGGGCATAGGTCAGGTGGGCGCAGGCGGAATTCGTTACTCCGCTAAGTTCCGTGATCCCTTTTCCCAGTGAGGAACGAAGCGGCCCGGAAAAGGCTTCAAGAGGTTGTGTGAACGCTTTCATACCGGAGCTGCCGCAGAGCGGTTATACAGATTCATGGCTTTTTCGAGACCGTCGGTCACTACGCATTTTACCGCGTCGGCAGCCAGAGCATAGGCTTTATTCATGATTTGCTGATCCTCCGGGTTGAAATGTCCGGTTACAAAATCCACCAGCTCCCATTCGGGAGGCTTTGCGCCTACACCGATTCTCAGGCGCATGAAATTATCCGTGCCCAGGTGCTCAATAATGTTTTTAAGACCGTTATGCCCGCCGGCGCTTCCGGAGGCACGAAGCCGAAGCTTCCCCACCGGAAGATCGATATCATCGGAGATCACCAGCAGTTCCCGGGAAATGTCCGCTTTATAATAGCGAACCAGAGCACCGATACTTTCGCCGCTGAGATTCATGTATGTCTGCGGTTTTGCCAGCATGATCTTTTCGGTTCCTATCCGGCCGTTTCCGCAGGCAGCCCGGTGCTTTTCAAAATCCAGGGGAATTCCCAGGGTATCACAAAGCACATCAACAACAGAGAACCCGGCGTTGTGCCGGGTTCCGTAATATTTCATCCCGGGATTGCCCAGTCCCGCAATAATAAACATAGCCCTCCTACATTACATACCTGTCGCCCTCGGAGATTACAATCTGCACGCCGTCCTCTCCTTTATAGAAGGAATTGGCGCGTATCGTTCCGCGGCTTTCCACGATGCAGTTTTCAATATGGGCATTGTCGCCTATATAAACATCGTTCAGGATGATTGAGTTTTTAATATAGCAGTTGTTGCCGACAAACACTTTTTTAAACAGGATGGAATCCTCTACCGTTCCGTTTAAGATACAGCCGGAGGAGATAAGACTGTTGGAAATATGGGTTCCGACATTATACTTTGCGGGGGGCAGATCTTCAACCTTGGAATAGATGTTGGGATACTGGTGGAAGAAATAGTCCCGCACTTCCTCCTTAAGAAAATCCATGTTGGTGCGGAAGTAATCCTCTACGGTGGAGATATTATTCCAGTAGTTATCCATTTTGTAGCCGTAAATGCGCTTTAACCCCCGATAACGGATAAGAATGTCACGGACAAAATCGTAACGCTCCTCTTCGGCGGATTTTTCTATAAGCTCAATCAGCTGTCTGCGGCGGATCACATAGATGCCGCAGGAAACGGTGTTGGTCTTGGCAATGACGGGTTTTTCTTCAAAATCCTCGATCTGCCTGTCCTCATTCATTTTCAGAATACCGAACCGCTCCATGTTTTCATCGTCCACATCCTTGCACACTACAGTGATGTCCGCCTTTTTCGCAATGTGGTATTCGATGACCTTGTTATAGTCCAGTTTATAGATTCCGTCGCCGGAAGCCATAATGACATAGGGTTCGTGGCTGTTTTTCAGGAAAGTCAGATTCTGGTATATGGAGTCGGCAGTTCCGCGATACCAGAAATTGTTGTCTGCGGTCATTACCGGGGTAAACACATAAAGTCCGCCCTGTTTACGTCCGAAGTCCCACCACTTTGAGGAACTGAGGTGTTCGTTTAAGGAGCGGGCATTATACTGGGTCAGAACCGCAACCTTCTGAATCCGGGAATTGGCCATATTGCTTAAAACGAAATCGATGCTGCGATAGCTTCCGGCAACCGGCATCGCCGCAATGGCTCTCTTCCGTGTAAGCTCCTTCATTCTGTGATTATTGCCGCCTGCTAAAATAATTCCGATTGCTCTCATGCTGTCTCACCTGCCTTAATCAGTGATTTTCCGGAAGGAACGGTGTTGTTTTCAAAATCCGCGCTCTGGAAAACACCGGAAAGAACGGTATTTTTTCCGATTGAGATGTTGTCCGGAATCACGGAGCGCTCGGCGACAGTTACGAGACCGTAGTTATAAATATCAGGCTTGGACTCGTTTTCCACCTCTTCTCCCGCTCCGAGAAACACATTGCTGCCGATGGACACATTTTCGGCGATGATGGCTTTTTCCACGGTGCAGTTATCACCTATGGAGGTATCGTTCATTATGATGGAATCACGGACAACGGTGTTTTTTCCGATGATAACGCCGCGGCCGATGACAGAATTATAAACCTTTCCGTAAATACTGGTGCCTTCACCGACGATGCTCTTTTCCACAGCAGTGTCGCCGTCGATGAACTGCGGAGGAAGAGTTTCACTCTTTGTGAATATTCTCCAGTATTCCTCATAAAGGTTGAACTCGGGGATAATATCCACAAGCTCCATATTGGCTTCCCAGTAGGAATGCAGCGTACCGACATCCTTCCAGTAGCCGTTGTATTCATATGCAAAGAGACGCTCGCCCTTTTCGTGGCAGTAAGGTATGACATGTTTTCCGAAATCCAGATTGGATTGTTCGGCGTTGGCGATAAGCGCTTCTTTGAGGCTCTTCCAGGTGAAGATGTAGATACCCATCGAAGCCAGGTTACTGCGGGGCTTCTCCGGCTTTTCCTCAAAGTCGATGATTTTTTTGTTTTCATCGGTAATCACGATACCGAAGCGCTTTGCTTCCTCAAGCGGAACCGGCATGGCCGCTATGGTCACGTCCGCTTCACACTGCCGGTGGAAGTCCAGCATGACCTCGTAATCCATTTTATATATATGGTCTCCGGAAAGAATCAGAACGTAATCCGGATTATAGCTCTCCATATATTCTATGTTCTGATATATTGCGTTGGCGGTACCGGTATACCATTCGCTGTTTACATTTCTTTCAAAAGGGGGAAGCACGGTGACTCCGCCGATGTTCTTGTCCAGATCCCACGGAATACCGATGCCGATATGGGTATTCAGACGAAGAGGCTGATATTGAGTGAGGACTCCCACCGTGTCAATACCGGAATTGATGCAGTTGCTTAAGGGGAAATCAATAATACGATACTTTCCGCCAAAGGGTACGGCGGGCTTTGCCATGCGGGTTGTCAGCACTCCAAGACGGCTGCCCTGTCCGCCGGCCAACAGCATGGCGATCATTTCTTTTTTTATCATTCAAACCACCTCCGTGCCTACAGATACTCCTGACAAAAGTATAACACCAACACGGAGAAATGTGAACAATTTTACTAAAAAATAGAAATAATTCAGAATGTTTATCGTGCAGGTTTTATGAGGAAACTTCCCCGGCTTTATAGCGGGAAACCAGGGACTGAATGCGGTTGTTCGGATTCAGCAGATCGCTTATGGAGGAATCATGATTCAAAGTATCGATAATAAAAGCGATATACTTGCTCATGTCGCAGGAAATATAATAATCACGCTCAAGAAGTTCCGGGGGCTGATAGATGCAGTTTGTAGTCAGCACCCGGGAAATAATACCCTGTTCATAAGCCCGGTCAAAGCTTTCAAGTCCCCGGGTAAACAGACCGAAGGTCACCAGAAGGAAAATCCGGCCGGCTTTTCTTCGCTTCAGCTCCTTTGCAACCTCAAGAATTCCGTCACCGGAGGAAATCATGTCGTCTATGACCAGCACATCCTTTCCCTCCACGCTGGAACCTAAGAATTCGTGGGCAACAATGGGGTTTTTCCCGTTTTCCGTTCTGGTATAATCCCGGCGCTTATAGAACATGCCCATATCCAGACCCATCACATTTGCTAGATAGATGGCCCGGCTCATACCGCCTTCATCCGGGCTTACAACAGCCATGTGCTGAGCGTCTATAACCAGATCTTTTGTATGGTAAAGGAGTCCTTTTATGAACTGGTATGCAGGCGTAATGGTTTCAAAACCGCTTAAGGGAATGGCGTTCTGTACTCTGGCGTCGTGGGCGTCAAAGGTGACGATATTGTCCACGCCCATATGCACCAGCTCCTGAAGTGCCAGGGCGCAATCCAGAGATTCTCTGGAAGAGCGCTTATGCTGACGGCCTTCATAAAGAAAAGGCATGATTACCGTCAGCCGTCTGGCCTTACCCCCGACGGCAGCGATTATACGTTTCAGATCCTGATAGTGATCATCGGGAGACATATGGTTTTCCCTGCCGCAAAGTCTGTAGGTCATGCTGTAATTGCAGATATCCACCAGAAGGTAGAGATCCATTCCCCGGATGGATTCGTTTATCATGCCTTTGGCTTCGCCTGAACCGAAGCGGGCTATGGTGGTGCTTATGAGGTAGGAATCCCTTTGATAGCCGGCGAAAGCGGGATTGTTTTTATGCTCGTTTTCCCTTTCGGTGCGCCAGTTGACAAGGAAGCGGTCCACCTGCTCTCCAAGAGTCCGGCAGCCGCGAAGGGGGATGACTCCCAGGGAGCCTACCGGTATGGTTTCCAGCTTTCGTTTTCCGGCGTGAATTGCCATAAGGAGAGCCTCACTTTCTTAATCGCAGATCGTCACTGTTAAAGTTATAGATATCGTAATTGCTAAGAATTCGGGATAAATTCCGTTCATTGTAATTTGACTGAATTTCACCGAGAGTCAGATTGCTGGAGATAATGATGCTTTTCTGAAGCCTGGCCCGTTCGCTCAGGGTCATAAAGAGTCTGGAACGAACAAAACTGTTGGGATTTTCCGTGCCCAGATCATCCAGTACAAGAAGGTCACAGTCAAAAATATCCCGGCAGCGTTCACGATCGCTGTTTTCGGAGGAGTTTCCGAAAGCCGCATCCGAGAGCAGATTAAAAAAGGCAACGGATGTGAAATAGAGGCAGGAGAATCCCCGGTCAATAAGGGCTCCTGCAATGCAGTTTGTCATGAAGGTTTTTCCGCTTCCCACTCTGCCGAGGAACAGAAGATTGCCCGACCCGGTTTTGCCGAAGCGGGCGACAAAGTCTTTAGCCGCCTCGTAAACGGTCTTCATCTCGGAGCGTACCTCCGGAGAATAAATATCCAACCGGAATGAAGAAAAGTTTTCCTTTTCCAGAACCGGACGTATGTTGGACTGGTCATAGAGGATATCGCTCAGCCTCTGTTCCAGGCAGTGGCAGCGCTTTTTTCCTATGAAGCCGGTATCCTCGCAGTCGGAACAACGATAGAACGGCTTCAGATAGTTGACCGGGTAGCCGTGAGCTCTTAAAAGCTTTTCCCTGGAGGTGCTCAAGCCGGCGATCTTTTCCCTGATTCCATCCAAAGCACGATCATTTCCCTGAATATACTCCTTTGCCGAGGCAAGGGCAAGACGGGAGATTTCCTCCGAAAGAGCGCGGAATTCCGGGAAGGCGGCTTCCACCTCATGGCGTCGCTTCATGGCGTCCATCTGCGCACTTCTGTGTCTTATTTCATAATCATGAAGAATTTCTCTGTAGCGGTTATCCGGTAAAAGCATACTCTATCCCTGATTCTTGATGAATTTTCGTTCCAGTTCCCCGTAGTCGTAGCTGCGCTCGTTGAAATCCTTTCCGCGCTTCAGACCGTTAACGACGGAAACGTTTGCTCCGGCGGCCTTATGCTTTTCGTCCGAGGCTTTAATATCTTCGAGGTGCCTTATGTTTTCTCTGTGCCAGTTTTCCAGAATAGTGTTGGCGTAGCTGAAGCTGGGTCTTGAAATAAACTGAATCGTGCGTCTCACGGCTTCAAGGATAATATTCATATCAAAACCCAGATCATTTTTCCAGTGGGAAAGATAATCAATCTCCTGGGGTACGGGATCACGCCCGCGAATTCCGAAAGCCTTCAATACCGCGAAGCTGTCCCGGGAATATCCGGCGCTGCGCTCCCTGGCGGCTTCGATGTCGTTTATTCCGCTTTCGTGCCAGTTTAAAGCCGTGCTTTCAATGTAGCGCATGCTGCGGTGGCCGTTCCCGACGCAGCTTTCAATGAGATAGTCGATAAGCTCAGCAGAAAAGCCCAGGGTATAATATATATATAAAATAGTATTGACATCGGAAACACTGAGGGTTTTTCCGAGATATGTCTCTGCGATAAACATGATCTCACGAATTTCCCCGCTTTCCCTCTGCTCTTTTGTGTAGAAGTTTTCCACGGGAGGGGCGGAATGCAAGGAGGAGGGAAGCTGCTGTGGTGCAGGGGCGGCTTCGGCTTCTTTTTCCGCGCGGTATACCCGGGACTCTCCGGAAAACACCGAGGAATCCACAGAGGTTGCCGACTGAACAAAAACGGCACTTTCGGACGGCATTCCCGACGGGGCGGCCGGAGGCGCGGGCTCTAAAAAGCGTACCGCACACAGCTCGCCGGAAACATATTCCAAAGAAAGAAAGCCTGTTTTATGCCAGTATTCCAACGCCCGGCGTACATCTCTTTCGGGATAGTCCAGATCTTCCGCGGCACGGCTTATGCAGAAGCTCCCTCCCTTTATCTGCCGGAGCAGATAGAGGTAGAGCTTGAGCTGGGCCTCGTTGGCGTACATCATGTATTTGTCGATAAAAATATCCGACACAAGAGTATATCCGGACTCCGCGCCGTATATCGAAATCGAAGTATCCAAATGTTTCCCTCAAACCTCATTACGAACTCCCTGACAGGGGTTCGCAGTTCTTCTTCCCGGTGGAGATTATAACATAAGCGTCCTGTAAGTAAAACATTATTTTTTTCGGGAAACCCCGTAAAATGGCGCTTTCCGCGTAATGTGGACAGTGTGGACAGTGTGGAAAAAGAAGGGTCGGTCGGGAAATATTCCATCGGTTTCATCCACATGGATTTTCGATGAAATTTTTTAAATTTTGTGGATTATGTGGATATCTGATTTCGGAGCAAATCTTCTCCGATAATATTCACGTTTCCGGCGCCCATGGTTATTAACAAATCACCGTGAACACATTTACCGGATAAAAATTTTTCTATCGCCGAAAACCCCGAAAAATAGTAACACTCGGTACCTAACAAGCGTAATTCTTCAGCAAGGTTCTCTGAGCTGATTCCCAGCGTGTCGGTCTCCCGGGCGGGATAAATATCTGCCAGGACCACCTTGTCGGCCAGAGAGAGGGCACGGGCAAATTCTTTTAAAAATGCCTTTGTACGGGAATAGGTGTGGGGCTGGAACACGCACCAGAGAGTATTGTGGGGACATTCAGCCGCGGCCTTCAGAGTGGCTGTGATCTCCGTGGGATGGTGGGCGTAGTCATCGATGACACGAACACCGCCGAAGCTTCCTTTTTCTTCAAAACGTCTGGAAGTGCCTCTGAAAGAGGACAGGGCGGAGGCTATATGCTCCGGAGACACTCCGGCGGCGTACGCGGCGGCGGCCGCTGCAAGGGCGTTTCGGACATTGTGCTCCCCGGGCACATTGAGAGAAACCTTTCCGAGGGAGGGAGCGTCTTTCTTCCTTATTATAAAAGAATACCGGGAGGATTCATTCCGGCGGATTTCCTCCGGGAAGCAGTCGGCTTCCTTCGTCAGGCCGAAGGTAATAACCCTGCCCCTGCAGGCTTCGGTAATTTCGGAAAGCCGTTCAATATCCTGAGCAATAACAAGTGTTCCGTCTTCAGGCACAAGAGAGGCAAACCGGCGGAAGGAGGAACGAAGCTCCCCGATATCTTTAAAGAAATCGGTATGATCCAGATCAATGTTTAAAATCACCTCGATTTTTCCGGGAAGGCTTAAAAAGGAATTGGTATACTCGCAGGCCTCGGTCACAAAAACCTGTCCTTTTCCGGAACGGAAATTCCCTCCGATAAACGGGAAAATACCGCCTATGGAAAGGGTCGGGTCGGTTTCTGCTTCGAGCATGATCTGGGAAAGCATCCCGGTGGTGGTGGTCTTTCCGTGAGTTCCCGCCACGGCCATGGACAAAGGATACTCCTTCATGACCGCTCCCAGAAATTCCGCACGGGAAACGGTTTCAATGCCCCGCTCCCTGGCAGCGGAAAGCTCCGGATTATCGTCACGTATCGCTGCGGTGTATACCACGAGCTCAGTATCCTCCCCGAGGTTGTCCGCGCTCTGGGGAATACATATCCGGGCGCCTTTTCCCTCAAGGGCATCGGTAAGTCCGCTTTTATGCGAGTCGGAGCCCGAAACCGGAAAGCCGTTAAGGAGAAGAAGTTCCGCGATTCCGCTCATGCTGATCCCGCCGATTCCGATGAAATGGATGTTCTTTTTTTCGCTGAAATGAAACTGCATTTTGACCTCCTTTAATCGTATCCCTGCAAAATATAAGACATAAAGTCGTTACCTCCGGAGGAAAAGACCTCCTCGGCGGCGTCAATATTTATTTTCTCGGATTCACCTGAGGGCGAGAGCACAGTGAGTGTGTTTGCGTCATATCCCACCAGAAGGACGGGGCTGCCGTACTTTCCGGCCAGAACCGGGTTTCCCTCGCAGATGTAATACAATACGTTCTGAAGCGGGGTTCCGGCCAGAGGCAGCACGTTTCCCTGGAGGTTTTCCGACAGGATCTCTCCGGCGCTTATGCCGGCGGAAAGAGAAGGACCGGTATCAACAGAAACACCAGTATATGCAAGAACCGCGTCGAGACAGGCCGCAAGAGGGTCACGTTCTTTGTCACTCTCCTTAAAGGAAATGTCTTCAATGGCGGCTTTGCTTTGCTTTCCTTTCCTCCAGATATAGAGGTGAGCGTCGTTCACAACAACGCCGCTGCCATCCGAAGCGGTCTCTATAGCCTTTACCGGATCGGAAAAGGTACCGGTCAGGGTGCCTCGCGAATAAGTGTAAAACCGCCCCTTGATTTCCCTGCTGGGAACGCTGGCCATTCTGTTGCTGTCATAAAGCACCTCCCGTGGAGTAACGTTCTGAATCTTCCCTCTGGAGGGCAGCATCATGCTGATTTCCGTTATGGTTTCCTTGTCTTCAATGGCTATCCGGAAAATGGTGTTGCGTGCTTTTTCCGGGGTGACGTTATGCATGATTTCCTCGTCCGGAAGGTCTATGATCCGGTCGCCGGCAAAGCTGACGCAATGAAGGATCACCTCTCCGTCCTTCATATCGGCTCCCGTGACATAGACTCCGGGTCTGGAGTAGGTTTTTATCGTGTCACCGGTTTCGTCCTCAATGATGACACTGTGCATTGGATGTCTTGAAGAGCCGAAGAGAGAGTGAACCGTATCCTCCGGGGAGGAAACGCCGTATACAAAATCGTCTCCTATAAATCCCAGCGGTCTGGCCCCTGTTTCAGAAACCTGACGGGATCTGCCGGAATAGAAATCTATGACTGTCAGAGCTTCTCCTTCAAGGCAGGCGGCCCGGGAATGGCTTTCGGAGGCGACTATTTCCGAAGGCTCCGAGAGCTTATCAGCCTTTCGGCTCTCGAGGCTGATCCGGTAAATACTTCCGTGGAGGCAGATATATACCAGATTGCCGCCGTTATAGAAAAAGAGACGGGAGGCATCATCCATAAGCCGTTCATAGGAAGCTTTGTAGGGAATGTATACCAGTTCCTCGGTCTGGTTCAGTGAAGAATCATAGTAGAAGATGGACACACCGGTATCGCCTTCATGGCGCCCCCGGTTCATATAGCCGTATACCCCGAAATAGAGGCTTCCGTTTTCTCCTGTCTGAAGAATTTTTATGCCGTGGGCCGAATAGTCGCATCGAAGATCAGCCTCTTCACAGCGGAAAGAAAAAACACGAACCAGACGTTTATCGGTTTCCCGGTAGCTGTACAGGGAGCCGTTTTGAACGAAGGAGATGATGGTGCCGTCCGGACTTTCCTCCATATTCACGTCTCCGGATCGGATGCCGAGGATTGCCTTGTCGTTTATGAATCTGGAGTTTTCCTGTGTGAAGATTTCCTCCATGTTGCGCTCATAATCAAGCAGATAGATTCGCTTTTCGGAATATCTCAGCCGATAGTATTCCCGGACATCATAGGAGTCATCTCCGATGGAAAGGTGGTATTCCGTAAGAAAAGAGGAGGTGGATACATCCATGTCCAGAATGGTTATGTCGGTTTTTTCGGGCGGTGTGGGGGACAGGGAGCCCCAGGTTATTTGGTCAAAGCTGGAGTGGATCGTGACCGTGTCAAAGGTGGTATTATCCCCCTGGGCACTGCTTTCCAGATACTGCGTCAGCTTCTGGGCGGCTCTTTTGTCAAAGGTTGTGGAGGAAAAATCCGCGACAAAATCCAGAAGTTCTTTTGTGTGAAGTTCGTCATCTTTCAGAATCCTTGTGAAATACCGGGATTTTTTTCCGTCAATTTCAAGAACAACTACCAGCATGTATTCAACCCGGCTCCGGATCAGATCTTTGATATGGAGAGTGCCGGAAAGCGTTCCGTTCTCCTTTACCGGATCGGAAACCTCGGTGTTTTCGATAAGGCGGGAGCCGTCAATGGAGCGGACTTCATACGAAAGCCTGTCGACATCCGCATTATAGAGATCCACCAGAACGCCCAGAGAGCGATCCTCCTCAAGTATTGTCAGGGGGCCGCGGACAGTGCTTACGTCCATGTCCGAGGTTATGGGATGCATGGGGTTTACAGGGCGGCCCGAAGAGAAGGCGTAGACGATGGGCAGCCGGGCTTCAGTCATGGTGCCGGTCATGTCGGTATCTGACTGGTTCAAAAACCGGCTGAACATAATGGCAGAAAGGATAAAAACCGCAATGAAAAAAATCGATTTAAGAACAAAGCCCTTCATAATAGGATATTTTAAGGCCCATTCCCTTTGAAAGTCAACAGGATAAACACATTGACGGAAATGAGGATTTATGAGACAATGTATCGGAAAAATTTTATACTTTTTTTATGAAAGGGACGGTGATAGGATTGAGTGCTGCAAATGGGGCGGAGAACACTCTTGAAGCAATCCGGAACGCCGAGCGTGCCTCGGATGAGGCGTTGAAAAAGGCTCGCGAGGAGGCGACGGAAATTGTCTCCCGTGCCCACAGGGAAGCGGAAGAACTGATTGCGGCCAGGGCTGATCAGGCGAAGGCAAAAGCGAAGGCTACCCTTGGAAAGGCAGGGATTGATGCCGATCGTATTTTAAGTTCGGTCGAAAAGGGTTCCGGTCAGGGATCGGGAGAGCTTAAGGCTGGATTTGCCGCCCGGAAGCCTGATGCCGTCAGGCTTATAGTAGATAGTATAGTGTGAGGAAACAGGAGGAAAACGATTTATGGCTGTATTGCCTATGAAGAAAGTTTCCATAATGGGCATGAAAAGCGATGAACAGCCGATCCTCGATCTTCTCCAGCGACTGGAAATCGTTGACATTGAGACCGCTCCGGACGGGGGCGGAGTCTTTGCGCTTCAGGAAAAAGAAGAAAGTGCGGAGAAAGTGGCGGGGCTTAAGCGCGACGCGGATACAATTCTCGGAGCCCTTTCGCTGCTTTCCGTTTATGCTCCGGAAAAGTCCTCGCTTTTTGCTTCACTGGAGGGACGAAAAAGTCTTTCCGGTGCGACATTCGGTCAGAAGGCGGAGGGCGTGGGGCATTCTCTTGAAACAGCAAAGAAGCTTCTGGAGCTGGAACGTGAGCTTATCTCCGTGAGAGCTTCCAGGCCGAAGATAGAAAATGAGCGCGCGTCTTTAGTGCCCTGGGCTGATTTAAAGCTCCCGTTAAACTTTTCAGGTACGGCGAGAACTACTGCGTGGATCGGCTCTTTTCCCGACAAGCGGACTGAGGAAGAAATTACGGTCTCTCTGGTGAAGGAAGCGGATACGGATGAGCTTCAGGCAGATGTGATTCACGAAGGGGATGACATGACCGCTGTGATGGTCACGACCTTAAGCGAGCATGAAGGGGAAGTGGATTCAGCTCTGCGCAGACTGAATTTTTCCAGAGCACCGGGGCTGGAATCGGTTCCCTCTGAGCGGATGAAGGAGCTGGATCGGGAAGAGGCGGAGGTTTCCGAAAAGGAAGAGAAACTGATTTCCGAGATTGCCTCCTATGGAAACGAGCGCGAAGGGATGAAGTTTGCCCTGGACTATTACGCGATGGAAAGCGCGAAGTGTGAAACGGAGTCCAGGATTGCCAGATCAGGGCGTACTTTTTACCTGACAGGATATACCCCGGTAAAGACGGCGGAGATTCTGGAAGAAAAGCTGAAGGCATATGATGCTGTTGTTGTGATCGACGATCCTTCGGAAGCGGATGACGTTCCGGTTCTGTTTACGAATAATTCTTTCGCTGCTCCCGTGGAGGGAGTGGTGGAGAACTTCTCCATGCCGGGAAAGGGGGAAATCGATCCCTCCATGGCGGTTGCATGTTTCTATTATGTGCTTTTCGGCATGATGCTCTCGGACGCGGCCTATGGGGCAATCATCGCCATTGCCTGCGGACTGATACTGTTGAAATTTAAAAACATGGAAACCCCGTTGAAAAAGACCATAACAATGTTCTTTTTCTGCGGTCTGGGAACGATTCTTTCGGGAATTCTTTTCGGAAGCTTTTTCGGTGATGCCATTCAGCAGATTTCGCGAACGTTTTTCGGACGGGAGGTCGCGGTCTGGTGTTGGATCAATCCTCTCGAGCAGCCCATGAAGATGCTGGTGCTGGCTTTCTGCGTCGCCGTTGTTCATCTGTTCACGGGACTGGCGCTTCTGATTTACACCAACGTTAAAAACGGTCAGGTGAAGGATGCGATATATGACGGCGTGTTCTGGTATATGCTTGTGGGAGGTCTTATTCTTTTTGGACTGACTACTGACATGGTACTGAACATGCTTCAGCTTCAGAGTCTGAAGGAAACCTATCCTCCGATTCTGGGAAGCATAGGAATTGCGCTGGCTGCGGTCGGAGCCGTGGGAATTATCCTTACGGGCGGAAGGGAATCAAGGAACTGGTTCAAACGAATTCTGAAAGGAGCTTATGCTCTTTACGGTGTGACCGGATACTTAAGTGATATTCTTTCCTATTCCCGTCTGCTTGCCCTTGGGCTTGCCACGAGCGTAATTTCTTCGGTGTTCAATCAGATGGGAACCATGGGAGGTTCGAATTTCGGCGGAGTGATCATGTTTATTCTGATCTTTATCGTCGGACATGCGCTCAACCTGGCAATCAATGCTCTGGGGGCTTATGTCCACACGAACAGATTAACGTTCGTGGAATTTTTCGGTAAGTTTTATAACGGCGGCGGAAGGAAATTCCTGCCGCTGGCAATGAACACTAAATATTATAAAATTAAGGAGGAACAGTAGTCATGGGTATGGTATACGCGGTTTTGGGAGCAGCTTTGGCAGCGCTTTTGGCGGGAGTCGGTTCCGCGATTGCCGTCGGCCGGGCAGGTCAGGCGGCGGCTGGTGCGGTCACAGAGGATCCGTCACTGTTTTCTAAGGTTCTTATTCTCCAGCTTCTCCCCGGTACACAGGGTATTTACGGACTTCTGATCGCGTTTATCGCGCTTGGACGTATCGGTATTATGGGCGGTGACCCGGTCAGCTCCGCGACGGTGGGTCTGCAGTATCTGGCAGCCTGTCTGCCGATGGCCGTTGTAGGACTTATTTCCGCTCTTCAGCAGTCCAAGGCTTCTGTGGCAGCTATCGCTCTTGTTACAAAGAAACCCGATCAGTTCGGTAAAGCCATGATTTTCCCGGCGATGGTCGAGACCTACGCGATTCTGGCACTCCTGATCTCCATTCTTGCCATTAACGGAATTAAATAATCGGATAAACTTACGGGGGTTTGTGCCGGAGCGTCACAAAATCCCTACCGCATAAGTTTGCGAAGCCCGAAACGCTCCGGAATGGAGATAACTATGACCGGTTTAGAAAAGATCGTCGGCAGGATCGGCGACGAATCCTCCCGTGAAACTTCCGGAATAATTGCTGAAGCTCACGCGGAGGCTGACAGGATCATCGAAGAAGCCACCAGAAAAGCGGAAGAAGAGGAAAAGAGGATTATTGCCGAATCCGAGGCGGAGTCGGCGGCAATTGTTTCCAGAGCGGAATCCGCTGCGGCGCTCTCAAAAAAGCAGCAGCTTCTGGAGGCTAAGGGAGAGGTGATCGAAGAAGTATTCGAGGAGGCTCTCCGTTCTCTTTGCAATCTTCCTGAGAAGGATTATTTCTCAATGATCCGGAAAATGATCATAAAGTACGGCAGACGGGAATTCGGGAAGATCATGTTTTCAAAACGTGATATCGACCGTATGCCCTTTGACTTCAAGACTGCGCTTCCCACTATGGTGGAGGGAGGACGTCTCGAGCTGGATTCCCGCATGGCGGAAATAAGCGGAGGGTTTATCCTGCGTTATGGTGATATTGAAGAGAATTGCTCTTTTGAGGCGATTTTGAAGGAGCGGCGGGAAGAGCTGCAGGAAGAAGTGCAGAAGATTCTGTTTTAGGAGGGACGGCAATGACAGATAAAAATTATATATATGCCGTCGCACGTGTCCGCTCCCATGAAATGAAGCTCCTTTCCGACCAGACCATTGACCGGCTGGTACATGCCGATTCAATGAAATCGGCGCTTGAGCTGCTGAACGGTTTTGGCTGGAACGGATCGGATCCCGCGGAGATGCTTCAGACCCAGGAGGAGGCCATCTGGAGCTTTGTCGATGAAATCGTTGATGACCGCTCTGTTTTTAATGTGCTCCATTTAAGAAATGACGGACACAATCTGAAGGCAGCGGTGAAGGCTGCTTATACGGGCGAGGAGGTAAGCGGAACACTTACGCTTCCGAGAGCCAATATAGCTCCCGCTCTTGTGGTTGAGGCTGTAAGAGAGCGTAATTTTGAGGTGCTCCCGGAAGCTTTCCGGGAAAGCGCAAAGGAAGCGTTGGATGAGCTTTTTAAGACCGGGGACGGGCATAGGAGCGATACCATAATAGACCGTGCCGTTCTGGACGAGATCCGCCGGGCGGGTGAGGCTTCCGGTGATGAGGTTCTTTCGTTCTTCAGCGAAATAACGGTTGCTTCTTCCGATATCAAGATTGCCGTAAGAGGCGCGGATACCGGTGCCGGACGGGAATATTTTGAAGGGGCAGTCGCGGATTGTTCAAGCCTTAAGCGGGAAGAGCTTATCCAGGCGGGATTAAGCGGCCGGGAAGCGATTTATTCCTGTCTTTCTTCGACGGAGTACGCGGAGGGTGTCCCGGAGCTGAAAAAATCCATATCCGCTTTTGAGCGTTTTTGCGACAACAGGCTGATCCGCTTTATGAAACCCCAGATCCATCATTCATTCACACTCTCGCCCATCGCGGCATTTATTCTCGGTCGTGAAAACGAGATAAAGACGGTGCGCATCGTCCTGTCCGGAAAGCAGAACGGACTGGAAGAAGACTTCATCCGGGAAAGGGTAAGGGAAATGTATGGATAAGATTGCGGTGGTCGGAGATATCGACAGCATATACGGATTTGCTTCCATTGGTTTTGATACATACCCGGTTGAGAGCGAAACGGAGACGCTTTCCACTGTTCGGAAAATCTGGCAGGATTATGCTGTGATTTACGTGACTGAGGCCTATTTCGGGGTTTTAAGCGAGGATATTGATAAAAAAGATGCTCCTCTGCCGGTGATAACTCCGATACCGGGAGTCAGAGGAAACACGGGCGAGGGCGTGGCGAGCGTCAAACGCTTTGTGGAGCAGGCAGTGGGTTCGGATATCCTGTTCGGATAAAATACTGTTAAAGGAGAGAAAAGCAATGAGCACAGGTACAATCAAAAAAGTAGCCGGTCCTCTGGTCATCGCCCGCGGAATGAAGGATGCCAACATGTTTGACGTCGTCCGGGTAAGTGAAGAACGACTGATCGGTGAAATCATCGAAATACATGGTGACGAGGCTTCAATACAGGTTTATGAGGAAACCTCCGGACTTGGGCCCGGCGCTCCCGTGGAATCCACCGGGATGCCAATGAGCGTTGAACTGGGGCCGGGGCTCATAGGTAGTATTTATGACGGAATCCAGCGCCCGCTGGAAAAGATCATGGCTGATACCGGGAGCAACAACCTGAAGCGGGGCGTGGACGTGCCCTCTCTGGACAGAGATAAGACTTGGCATTTTGACGCTCTGAAAAGCGCGGGCGATTCGGTGACCGGCGGAGAAGTTCTGGGTGAGGTTCAGGAAACTCCCGTGGTTAAGCAGAAAATCATGCTTCCCCCGGATATGGAGGGTGAGCTTGTTTCCATCAGTTCGGGAGATTATAAGGTTACGGACGTGATCGCGAAGATTAAGGACGCCGACGGAAATGAACGGGAGATCACTCTGATGCAGAAGTGGCCGGTTCGAAAAGGGCGGCCTTATAAGAACAAGCTTTCTCCGGCCAGACCCCTTATAACCGGGCAGCGTGTTATTGATACCCTGTTCCCGATTGCCAAGGGCGGTGTGGCTGCGGTTCCCGGGCCCTTCGGTTCAGGAAAAACCGTGGTACAGCACCAGCTTGCGAAGTGGGCGGATGCGGATATCGTGGTATACATCGGCTGCGGGGAGCGCGGCAACGAAATGACGGACGTGCTGAATGAGTTCCCGGAGCTTAAAGATCCCCGGACAGGCTATTCACTGATGCAGAGGACGGTGCTTATTGCCAACACCTCCGATATGCCGGTGGCAGCCCGTGAGGCTTCTATCTATACCGGTATTACGATTGCGGAATTCTTCCGGGATATGGGTTATTCCGTGGCACTTATGGCTGATTCCACCTCCCGCTGGGCCGAGGCCCTTCGTGAAATGTCCGGACGTCTCGAGGAAATGCCCGGTGAAGAAGGATATCCCGCATATCTGGGAAGCCGTCTGGCTCAGTTTTATGAGCGCGCGGGAGTTGTGGAGACTCTCGGGAGCGAAGCAAAGGAGGGTTCCCTTTCGGTTATCGGGGCTGTTTCCCCTGCCGGCGGTGATATTTCCGAGCCGGTAACCCAGGCGACGCTGAGAATTGTCAAGGTGTTCTGGAGTCTGGATTCGGCTCTGGCCTATCAGAGGCATTTCCCGGCCATCAACTGGCTGACCAGTTATTCACTCTATCTGGATTCCCTGGAAAAGTGGTTCAACTCCGATGTGGCCGGTGACTGGATTGCTCTCCGTCAGGAGATGATGAATCTTCTGGAGGATGAGAGCAAGCTGAATGAAATGGTACAGCTGGTCGGAATGGATGCCCTTTCCGCACCGGACCGCCTCAAGATGGAAGCGGCCCGTTCAATTCGTGAGGACTTCCTTCATCAGGATGCGTTCCACGAGGTGGACACCTACACCTCCTTAAACAAGCAGCATAAGATGATGCAACTGGTACTGGCGTTCTATAATAAATCTCTGGAGGCCCTGAAGAAGGGTGTGGAGGTAGGCGACCTCTGTGCCATGGGTGTCCGTGAGACCATCGGACGTTTTAAATATACGGAAGAAAAAGACATCGACAGCCGTTATCAGGAGATCATGGACGAGCTTACAAAGGATATTGACCTCGTCCTGAGTAAGGAGGACAGTTAAATGCCGAAGGAATACAGAACCATACAGGAAGTCGCCGGACCGCTGATGCTGGTCCGCGGCGTCGAGAATGTTTCGTATAATGAACTGGGAGAAATCGAACTGGAAAACGGCGAGACCCGCCGCTGCCAGGTTCTGGAAATTGATGACGGGAATGCTCTGGTACAGCTTTTTGAGCCTTCCACCGGAATCAATCTCTCCTCCTCCAAGGTGCATTTCCTGGGGCACAGCATGCGGCTGGGAGTTTCGGAAGATATGCTTTCCCGCGTGTTTGACGGCCTGGCACGTCCGATTGACGGAGGCCCGGAAATCATCCCCGAGGAAAGACGCGATATCAACGGACTGCCGATGAATCCGGCGTCAAGAGCTTATCCGGAGGAGTTCATCCAGACAGGTGTTTCCGCCATCGACGGACTGAACACCCTTGTCAGAGGCCAGAAGCTTCCGATTTTCTCCGCTTCCGGTCTTCCCCATGCACAGCTTGCGGCACAGATCGTGCGTCAGGCGAAGGTGCGCGGAACAAGTGAGCCCTTTGCCGTGGTCTTTGCGGCAATGGGAATTACCTTTGAGGAATCCAACTTCTTTATTGAAAGCTTCCGGGAGTCGGGGGCCATCGACAGAACCGTGACCTTCGTCAATCTGGCCAACGACCCGGCCATCGAGCGTATCGCGACGCCCAAGATGGCTCTTACCACAGCGGAATTCCTGGCCTTTGAAAAGGGCATGCATGTGCTTGTGGTACTCACGGACATTACAAACTACGCTGATGCTCTCCGTGAGGTCAGCGCGGCCAGAAAAGAGGTTCCGGGACGCCGCGGATATCCGGGCTATATGTACACCGACCTGGCATGTATGTATGAAAGAGCGGGAAGACAGAAAGGGAAGAGCGGATCCATCACCATGATCCCCATCCTGTCGATGCCTGAGGATGATAAGACCCATCCCATTCCCGACCTTACGGGTTATATTACAGAGGGACAGATTATTCTTTCCCGTGACCTGAACCGAAAAGGCATCACTCCGCCGATTGACGTGCTGCCGTCCCTGTCCCGTCTTAAGGATAAGGGAATCGGCGAAGGGAAGACCCGCGCGGATCACGCAAATACCATGAACCAGCTCTTCGCGGCATACGCCAGAGGAAAGGACGCCAGAGAGCTTATGATGATCCTGGGCGAGGCGGCCTTAAGCGATATGGACAAGCTCTATGTTAAGTTTTCGGATGAGTTTGAAAAACGCTACGTCTCCCAGGGCTATGCGGCAAACCGCCCCATAGAGGAAACTCTGGAAATCGGCTGGGAACTTCTTCGGATCCTGCCCAGAACCGAGCTGAAACGTATCAAGGATACTTTCCTGGATCAGTACTATCAGGCTGATAAAAAATAAAGGAGAACTGCTTTGGCAACGATTAATCCTACCAGAATGGAGCTGACGCGCCTGAAGGGGAAACTCGTTACGGCAAGACGCGGCCACAAGCTCCTGAAAGATAAACGAGACGGCCTGATGCGGGACTTTCTTTCCATGGTACGTAAAAACATGGAACTGCGGCTGAAGGTTGAGGAGGCGTTAAAGGGGGCCAATCAGCGGTTTATGCTGGCGCGTTCGGCCATGTCCAACGAGGAGGTCCGGGTAGCGCTGATGGCATCGGGAGAAGAGGCCCGTATAGAAACCACCTATCGGAATATCATGAGTGTGGATATTCCCGATTTTGAAACAAAAACCGGAAGACAGGGTTATTCCTACGGTTTCGCTTTCACCGCCGGAGAGCTTGATGAGGCGGTGGAAAGTCTGGCGGGAGTGCTGCCGGATCTCATCCGTCTCTCCGCCCTCGAGGAAGCCTGCCGCCTCATGGCAAAGGAAATTGAAAAAACAAGACGCCGGGTAAATGCTCTTGAGCATGTGATGATCCCACAGATGGAAGCGAATATCAAGTATATCTCCATGAAACTTGATGAAAATGAACGAAGCTCCCAGATCAGACTGATGAAGGTCAAGGATATGATGCTGGAGGAAGCCCATCACTACAAGGAGAAAGCAAAGGAGCGTGCGAATGCCTGAAGAACCGGTGCTTTACAGGAAACGGATTATCCCTGACGAATGTCTGCTTTTGGATCGCGACAGAGTGCTTTATCTCGACGAGCGGATTATAGTAACCGAGTGGGATCCAGTCCACCCCAAGAAGCTTCTGCGTCACGGGTTTTCCTGTTTCTTTCTCACCGAGGACATCAAGGTAAGTCTGTTTCAGGGCGACAATAACAAAACCTTATATTGGTACTGCGACATTGTGGATTATACCCGCCAGGGGAACACGTTTGTATTCCGTGATCTCCTGGCGGATGTTGTTCTTTATCCGGACGGCACGGTTAAGGTCATGGATCTGGATGAACTGGCAGACGCCTTTGACCGGGGACTTATTTCCGCGGTGGACGTTTCAAAGGCGCTCAGGGCGGCTTCAAAGCTTCTGGATATAATTTATTCCGGAAAATTTGAAAAGCTTTCCGCAGAAATTACCAGCCGGCTTCCGGAGTCTTGCACAGAAGGTGATAATATGATATTGTTGGATCAGATCAGGAGAAAGGAGGACAACCTATGAACGGAGTTTCGGGAATTAACAATAATTCGTATCAGAACAATTTGTATCATGCCCAGCTTTCCAGCGGGAAGAAGCATCCTACGGCTGCCGCGGGACCGGTGGAGACGGCCGTGCTGCAGAAGGAAATTGAGCAGCTTAAGGGGTACGAGGCCGGGCTGGACAACATTTCATCGGCAGAAAGCGCTGCACGTATCGCCGACGGCGGAATGAGCGGTGTCACGGATTCTCTTCAGCGAATCGAAGAACTGTCTGTCCGTATGGCAAACGGAACCATGTCTGAGTCGGATAAGGAGATATACCGCAACGAGATCAGCCAGATGGCCGACGGTATAGGTGACGCTCTTTCCTCCACTAAATATAATGAACAGGATCTGTTAAAGAGTGACGGCACGGTGAGTGTGGCCACTGATTCAAACGGCGGAACCCAGGGACTGCGGCTTCAGGATCTCTCCGAACTCGTGAAATCGATAAAGTCCGGGGATTACGATATTGAGTCGATTTCGAATGCCCTGGACAAGGTTTCCTCCGGCCGTTCAAGAATCGGTGCACAGACAAACGCACTGGAGCACGCAATGAATATTAACCGGAATTCGGCATATGATGTGACGACTGCCTCCAGCAGGCTGGGTGACACGGAGTACGGCGGTACGATTTCAAATATGAAGCGTAACGAGGCGCTTCAGAACTACCAGATCCAGATGCAGCGCAGACAGATACAGAATCAGCAGACTGCTGCGAACGGCTGGATGATGAGCCTGTAGTTATAGTGGACGATATATAATTAAGAAAAAGGCCGGTTTCCGTTTGTGCGGGATCCGGTTTTTTTGCCGTACGGGCTGACTGTTCCGGAGCGGCTCCGCAGGATTTGTGACGGTTTTCATTGACAAAAGCGGCAAGGCTGTGTAGAATAAAAAACCGTAATGCATTTAGGCATCGTGGAGAAGTACCCAAGATGGCTGAAGGGACACCCCTGGAAAGGGTGCAGGTCGTTAATAGCGGCGCGAGGGTTCAAATCCCTCCTTCTCCGTTATAGATTAAACCGCAGGTGTTGCGAGTGCAGCACCTGCATTTTTTAATATTTTGGGGGAAAAATGATTGATGTAATTACCGATACACTGCTGGATGCGCTGAAGCTTCTTCCGTTTTTATTTATAACGTATCTGATAATGGAATATATTGAATCGAAAGCAGGCGACAGCTTCAACGAAGCCGTTTCCAGGGCCGGAGTGCTTGGGCCTTTATTTGGCGGAGTTCTCGGGGCTTTTCCGCAATGCGGCTTCTCGGCGGCAGCATCAAATCTCTACGCGGGCCGCGTCATAACATTGGGGACGCTGCTTTCAATATTTCTCTCCACCTCGGACGAGATGCTTCCTATATTTGTTTCGGAACAGATGAATGTTTCCTCCATAGTTAAAATCCTCGCGATAAAGGCTCTGATGGGAGCATTTTGGGGCTTTTTTGTGGATTTTGTCCTGAAGCTCATGCATAAGAAAAAGGCGGATATTGATATCGAGCGCCTTTGCAAAAAAGAGCACTGCCACTGCGAAGATGAGGAAGGAATATTAAAGCCCGCCCTGGTTCACACGGGACATATTTTTCTGTTTCTGATAATAGTAACCTTCTGCATCAATATCGCGGTGTTTTTTATCGGAGAGGATACGATAAAGCTGCTGGCGGTGGGAGTGCCCTTCCTGGGGGCGGTGGTTTCCGGGCTGATCGGTCTTATTCCAAACTGTGCGGCTTCAGTTGTTCTGACAGAGCTGTACCTGGAAGGGATTTTAAGCTTCGGGGCGTTGATGAGCGGACTTATGGTGGCAGCAGGCGTGGGACTTCTGGTACTGTTCCGCGTGAACGACAATAAAAAAGAAAATGTGCGGATAACCTTAATTCTTTACGGAATCGGAGTAATAAGCGGTATCATAATAGAGGCTGCAGGCGTGGTCGTGTGAGGAAACCCGAAACAGGAGTGCTCTGTGGAAAAGAAAAAAGTTCTGATTGTGGACGATGAAGTCTGGATCGGAAAAATGATAGAAAAACTTATACGCTGGGACGAGCTGGAAATGGAATGCCTTTCGGTACTGACTTCCGGAAGGGAGGCATTGGGATTTATCCGGCAGGAAACTCCGGATATTGTGATTACCGATATTCGAATGCCGGAGGTAGGCGGGCTTGAGCTGATCGAGGCAGCCGGAGAGCTGGAAAAAGAAATCGCCTTTATCGTTGTGAGCGGCTACAAGGAATTTGAATATGCCCAGAAGGCAATGCGTTATGGAGTTACATATTATCTCTTAAAACCGATAAACGGCGAAGAGCTTAACGACTCTCTTCTCCGGATTCGTGCCGAGCTGGATGCCAAAGCCGAGAGTTCACTTGAGCAGGAGAAGCTTAAGGATACGGTTGAAGAGAGCAGGGAGCTTCTCAGACGTACTTTCTTAAACAACATAATAGAAGGCACGGAAGTACCCTATGAGGTTACCGATACCCTTGCAGAGTCAGAATGCTATCGGGGAATCGACATTAAGCTGGATCCGGTGGATATATCCCATGATGATCCGGAGCAGGCCCGGCTGACGGTGGAGCGGGTTATGGAGATCACGGAAAAAACTCTTAAGCCTTTTGCCCCGGACGTGCTGGTGTGTCCGAAGGAATATCTGAATATCTATGGCCTTTTCAGCTACAGTTCGGAACACTCCAGGGATATCAAAAAAAGTATCAGTGATCTCCTCTCCCAGATCAAGGATTACCTTATAGGCTTTGAACAATACGAGGTGACCATCGGTGTGGGAAAAGAAAAACACAGTTTTCATGAGATTCGTTTTTCCATACAGGAATCCCGCCGGTCGGCAAACCAGCGTCTGCGTCTGGGAACAGGGCGGCTTATTCAGGCTGAGAATCTGGACGAGCTTATAAAACCGGATACGGAAAAGCTTTTCGCAGAGACCGAGGAAGAGTTCCGGCAGGCGATAGAAACCTTTTCCGGGAACCGGATGGAGCATTGCATCAATCGTATGTTTTCTCCTTTCATGCTGGAAGAGGGGTGGGATTCCTTGGCCTGCTGCGAGCTGGCGGAGCTTTTGCTGGAGCGTTTTTTTACCGAGCTTGCTGATGAAGAGGAAACTAAAAATCATTCCGGAGAGCTTAAGCGCAGATGCCGGAACTGCGCATCACTTTTAAAGCTTAAACAGGTATTGTCTGAGGGCATCGGTGAGCTGCTGGATAGGAAAAAAGAAGCGGCTGAATCGGCATCGGCGCTCCCCGTAAGGCAGGCTCAGAGATATATTGATGAGCATTACGCGGAAAAAATCACACTTGAAGAGCTTGCAGGCTTTGTGGGACTTAATCCGGTTTACTTCAGTGTCCTGTTCAAGAAAGAAACGGATATGAATTTCAGCACCTATCTGCAGGAAATACGGATGAATCGTGCCCGTGAGCTGTTAACGACCACAAATGAGACGATAGCTGCCATCGGAGAACTGGTAGGATATAAGGATCCCAGATATTTTTCCCAGACCTTCACCAGGGCTGTGGGCGTAAAGCCCGTGCTTTACAGAAAGCTGCATTCATAAAGGAACGGACTCAAAATCCGGCAGGGGTATATGAAGCGAAAGCAACAGTTACTTGTGATTTTTTTAATACTGCAGACAGTGTTTTTCTGTTTTCTGCTTCCTTTTGTCCTGGCGCCCGGCAGGAGAGAAAGAATCGGCGTTATCGTTACGGGCTGCCTGTCTTTAGTCTGTATGATTTTCACTCTCTATTTTCTGCTCCGGCCGGTTTCCGTTTTTTTTAAAGAACTTCGTGTTTTAAGCGAGTTGCCTGATCCCTATCCTGCCCTTAAAGAAGCCTCGGAGCATTCGGAGGAAATGGAGCTGGTGGAGAGACTGGTGAATGCCCACAGCAAAGAACAGCTCAGAAGGGATTCTGCTGAGCTTTTTGATAAACAGACAGCTCTGATGGCGTTGCAGAGCCAGATAAACCCCCACTTTCTCTATAACACACTGGATTCTATCCGCGGACGGGCACTTATTGAAGGGAACGACGAAATTGCCCGTATGCTGGAGGCGCTGGCGGCCTTTTTCCGGTACAGTATCAGCGGACGGGAAAAACCGGTAACTCTGCGGGATGAGCTGGCTAATATAAAGAACTATATGATGATTCAGCAGTATCGCTTTAATGACCGTTTTTCCCTCGAAATCGTCATTGATGAAGAAGACGAGGCGGCCTACGATTACCAGATACCCAGACTTATCATACAGCCGGTGGTGGAGAACGCCGTATTTCACGGGTTGGAGGAGATGGCCGGCGGCGGAAAAATCGTTATCGAAATAATACTTACAGATGAAAATCTGATATTAATTATTTCCGACAACGGAAAGGGAATTGCTCCGGATACCCTGAAGAGGCTCAATGAACGCATTCATCATCCGGAGCGGCTTTCAGGAGAGGAGGAAAGTATTTCCGGGGGACATCGGAATACCGGAATTGCCCTGCCGAATATTCACAGGCGGATTCAGCTCCTCTACGGGGACGCATACGGGGTTCAGGTTTACAGCACTCCGGGGCAGGGAACGGATGTGGAAATAACAGTTCCCGCTTTAAGCGGAGGTATGGAAGGCAAGGGTGAAGAGAGAGATTCTTCGGATAAATGAACTGAATTACACCGACAACGAGGGAAGAAGGCTTAAGGACGTTTCGTTTTATCTTGCCTCAGGAGACAGGGCGGCTCTTATGGGATTGGCCAATTCCGGCAGGGATGCGCTGGTTGGGGTTTTGACCGGAAGCTTTGAAGCGGATTTTTCTTCCTGTGGGGTCTTTCTCAACGGAGAGCGAATTATCAGTCAGAGGCTGCTTACCCCGGCGGTTTACCGCATGTCTCCCGCTCTCAGAATGATAGGAAGCTGGTCTGTGGCGGAATATCTTCTGCTGATGGAACACGGATATCCCGGCAATATCATCATAAGTCGCAGGGCCATGGAGGAGCGGACACAGGAAATATTATCCTCCTTCGGGATTGAAATAGACGCATCGAATCCGATCTCCAGACTTTCCGAATTGGAAAAATGGCTTCTGGAGCTGGTTCGGGCTATGCAGGAGGGAGTACGGATACTGCTTATAGAGGATGAATTTGACAGCCTGCGGGAGGAAGAAATAGATATCTTTGCCGGGAGGCTTAAGGAAATAGCTTCAGATAAAGCCGCGGTGATAGTAAACAGCCATTCTGATCTGGTCTCCGGAAAGCTTTCAGAGCGTTATCTCATATTTAAAAACGGCGGTATCGTTAAAAAATGCCGCAAGGCTTATATTACCGGGCCGGAACAGCTGGAACGCTTCTTTCTTTCCGGGTCTGTACGATCCAGAAAAAAGACAATGGATGTATATCAGAAGGAGCCAAGGGAGGATGAGGAGATTATTTACCGGATTTTCCGTATGCGCCTCCCGGACGGCAGCCGGCGGGATCTCTATTTCAGGAAGGGAGCGGTCACGACTTTTCTGATTTCGGATGAAAAGCAGAAGCGTAATTTTTTTAATTGCGTCAGCGGTTTGTGGACAAATATCGGCTGCTACCGTATATTGAACGGAAAACGTTTCCGAAGCATGACGGAAGACACAATGGTAGAAAAACGCCTAGTGGTGATAAGAGCTTTGGGGGATCCCGGTGAAATTTTTACCAACATGGATCTTGGCGATAATCTTCTTCTTCCTTCCCTAAGGAAAATTTCCGGTTTTGAATACCTTAAAAATGGCGGGCGGCTTTCGGTTCTCCTGTCCGAGACCGTTCGGAAATCCGGAATTCTCTCGGATACGGCAGAGGAACGGCAGGATGTAAATGATATTATCTGCATAACTCTGGAACGATGGTTTGTTTTCCGGCCGCAGGTGCTTTTTATGCTGGAGCCTTTTGCGCGCTGTGATGCCTACGGCAGTATGGTTGTCCGCTCATATATCAGAAAGTTTGCAATGAATGGGACGGCTGTTGTGCTCATCAAATCCCGGGATGAGTATGTGGGCGATCTTTCCGATCAGATTCTGAATCTGGGATAGCAGTCTGAAATTCTAAATATTCTCACCCTTTTCTAAATATTCCCTCATGGGTTTTTTCCCGGCCTTCTTCTATAATAAAAATATCATTTTAACGAAATATTCTTAAGGAGGTAGGAAATGAAAAAGAAAATCTTAGCTGCGGTTCTTACAGTAGCAATGACAGCCGTCATGATCGCCGGATGTACCGGAACGGCCATGCCTGCGGCAACTGCTCCGGCAGCTGACGGAGCGGCCACTGAGGCTGCTGCTCCCGCGGGAGAGGCGAAGGACATGACCTTTGTTATCGTTCCGAAATGCGTACATGCATGGTTCGATGAGGTCAACAAGGGTGCAGTGAAACAGGCGGACTTCTTATCCAGCCAGATGGGTGTCAAGGTTTCTATCGATTATCGTGCTCCTTCCGCTGCTGATGTGGCAGAGCAGAACTCCGTACTGGAGCAGGCAGCAGCGACACATCCCGACGGAATCGCTCTTGACCCCGTGGACTATGAGGGCTCCAAGTCCGTTATCGAAGAGATCCAGGCGCAGGGTATTCCTGTAATCCTGTTTGATGCTCCTTCACCGGAAGGCAGCGGACTTACTTCTGTCGGCAACGACTTCACAGAGCAGGCCCAGATCGCGGCCAACTGGCTTGCCGGCCTTATCGGCGAAAAGGGTAAGGTTGCCGTTATGCAGGGCTTCCCTTCAGCTCCGAACCATGCCGAGCGCTATCAGGCACATCTTGACGCTCTTGCACAGTATCCGAACATTGAGGTTGTGGACGGCGGAATCGACAACGATAACGTTGAGACAGCTCAGTCCCAGGCAGCGGCTGTTCTGGCGGCAAATCCCGACCTTGTCGGATATCTGAACTGCGACGCCTGCGGTGCCGGTGTTGCCGCAGCTATCGAGGAAGCAGGAAAAGCCGGGCAGGTTAAGTTTGTTGCTATGGATAACCTGATTGAAATTCTCGACTATGTCAAGAGCGGCACAATTACCGCGACATCCTCCACACTTCCGCAGATGCAGGGCTCCTATGCCGTTCTGATGATGTATGAAGCAGCGAACGGACAGGAAATTCCGCAGAAGGTTGATACAGGTATCGGTGTTATCGACGAAAACAATATTGACGAGTGGATCGAGATCGTAAGCCAGTAAATTAACCTGTGATTTTGTTACAGGGTTGGCTTTGTCAGGGGCCTGTGACTGCAAGAAAAGTCGCGGCCCCTGATGATTTTTCAGTATGGAGGAATCATATGAAGGTATTGGAGGCACATAATATTACCAAACGGTTTCCGGGTGTGGTTGCGCTGGATTCCGTGGATATTGCCTTTGAACCGGGAAAGATTCACGCGGTCATAGGGGAAAACGGCGCGGGAAAAAGTACGCTGATCAAATGCCTGACCGGAGTATACGAGCCGGAAGAGGGGGACGTGTATATTAACGGGAAGGACGCCACAAAGGACAGGCTTCTTTTTGACAGAGTGGCATATGTCCCGCAGGAAATCGATCTGTTCGGGCATATGTCCGTGGCGGAGAATCTGTTCATTCCTTATGAAAAATCCGGAATTCAGGGCACCATCAATCAAAGAAAGCTGCAGAATATGGCGGTACCGATTCTGGAAAAATTCAGGATCCCGGTTAAACCGGATGCGCTGGTGAAGGATATTTCGGTTTCAGCCCAGCAGCTTCTGCAGATCGCCAGAGCCTGCTCCCACACGGATTATCAGGTGCTGATGCTGGACGAGCCCACGACGTCGCTCACAACAAAAGACACGGAAATTCTCTTTGATATAATTGCCGAAATAAAAAAGGATAATAAGGCAATTATCTTTATTTCCCATAAGCTGGAGGAAATATTCCAGCTTTCGGACGAGATAACCGTGTTCCGAAACGGGAAAAAAGTGGCGTATTCACCCACCGAAGAGGTGGATATTCGCTGGGTCATCCGGCAGATGACAGGAAAGGAGCTGGACCAGTCACAGGTCTTTTATTCCGACAGGGTGAGTGATGAGGTTCTTCTGGAGGTAAAGGATTTCACCGGAGATCAGTTTACGGATGTCTCTTTCGAATTGAGAAAGGGAGAAATACTCGGCTTCACCGGACTGGTTGGCGCGGGCAGAAGCGAGCTGATGCAGGGAATACTGGGTGCGCTCCCGGTTATCAAAGGGTCGGCCAGGATGGAAGGCGAGGACTGGAAGCTGGGGGATACTAATTTTGCGGTGAACCATGGCTTTATTTATCTTCCCGAGGAACGAAAAAAACAGGGAATCCTGCCGGTGCTTTCAATAAAAGCAAATATTTCAATTTCATCTCTGGATGAGCTTATGAACGGCTTCAGCATTTCCGCGAAAAAGGAAGAGGAGCTGGCGGAGAAAACCATCAGGACATATGACATCAAAACCCCTGACTCCGACAAGGAGATACAGTTCCTCTCCGGAGGAAACCAGCAGAAGGTCATTATAGGACGCGCTATGAGCTGCAACCCCAAGGTTCTCGTGTTTGACGAGCCCACCAAAGGAATTGATGTCGGAACAAAAACAGAAATATACCGTCTGATGAAAGAACTGGCGGAGAAGGAAGAGATCGGCATCATAATGATTTCATCTGAAATGGACGAGGTCTTAAAATGCTCCAACAGAATCATCGCCATGTATGAGGGCAGGAAGGTGGGAGAATTCCCCCACGGAACCGACAAGGAGACGCTTCTCTCGGCCATCATCGGTATTAGTAATTAGCTCCCCGGGAAACATGGTGTCGATAGCTTCGGCACAGAAAGGATAACAATGAGTGAGGAAAAAACCACAGGAAAACAGAATGCATTGGTGAATGCACTCACAAAAAGCAATATGACGGCAATGGGAGTGGTGCTGATTATTCTGATTCTCATCGCTTCCGTGGCTTCTCCGTATTTCCTGGACATATATAATTTACAGTCTGTGGTACGTGATCTTGCCTTTGTGGGCATGATCGGAATTGCCCAGTCTCTGCTGCTCCTGGTTGGAGAGCTGGATTTATCCGTGGGAAAAATCGCCTCCCTGTGCGGAATTCTGTCCGGCATTATGATGGTACACTGGGGGTGGAACTCCTGGCTGTCTCTTATCATTGCGCTGGCTCTCGGATTGGTGTTCGGCTGCATCAACGGACTGATAATAACAAAACTTCGTCTTAATTCCATGGTGGCCACCATCGGAATGCAGGGCGTTTACGGCGGCATAAACCTGGTGCTGACCAAAGGAAAGGCCATTACCGGCGTTCCTGAAAACATCCAGTTTTTAGGAAAGGGAGCCATCGGCCCTATTCCCTATCCGTTTATTTTCTGTGTTCTGGTGTTGATTGCGGTACTGTTCCTGGTGAAAAAGACCAAGACCGGACGGTACATCTACGCTATCGGCAACAGCCGTGAAGCGGCAAAGATTCTGGGTATCAAGGTGGATAAGATAAGGGTGATGATATATTCTCTTGTGGGACTTATTTCCGCCCTTGCGGGAGTTTTGTATGTGGCCCGCCTCGGTTCCGCTCAGTCGGCCATCGGAGAAAACTGGCCCATGAACTCCATTGCGGCCTCCGTAATCGGCGGTGTCGCTCTGACCGGAGGAATCGGAAATCCGGCGGGAGCCCTCATAGGTGCGGCCGTAATAAGCATTATTCAGAACATGATTGTGCTTTTCGGCGTCAATGTATACTGGCAGTCCGCAGTCAGCGGTCTTGTCACCGTCGCAGCGATTTCCTTCAGCTCCATTTCCGCCATAGTCAGAGAGAAACGACAGAGAAAGGTGAAGCTGGGATAAAAATCGGAGGTAAGCTCGAATATGAAATGGGGATTAAATCTTTCCTTCGCTGTTAAAAGATGGCTGGAACCGGAGGTGCTCGCAGCTATGATCCGCAGGGATTTCGGCGTGGAGCATATACAGTTTTCCTGGGATATTATCGATCCCTGGTATCCCGCGGAACAGCGTGGAATTTTGTCGGAGCTTTGGAGAAAAGCCTTTGAGGCTGAGGGGGTGAAGATAGACTGCACCTTCGGAGGCAACGCTTCCTACGCAATGCCCCATCTTCTTTCACCGTTAAAGGAGCAGCGGGAAGCGGGGCTGATCTTCTTTAAACGCGCCTGTGATTTGACTCTGGAGCTGGGCGCAGATGTTATGGGAACACCCCTCGGAGGACTGTCCTGCCGCGATGCCCGTGATAAGGAGCGCAGGGAGCTTTTATACCAGGAGGCGCTTGAGGGGATGCGTGAGCTGGCTTCCTACGGCAGGGAGAAAGGTCTGAAAGAAATACATATTGAGCCTACTCCGGTGTTCGGTGAGATTCCGTATAATATAGAAGAAAGCCGGAGGCTCATGGAGGATCTTAAAGGCGCCGACATTCCGGTGAAGCTCCTTCTTGACTGGGGACATGCTTTATATGAGCCGCTTCTTAAGGAAGAGGCAGATATTGAAAGATGGTTTAAAGAGCTTGCTCCCTTTGTGGGTTCCATTCATCTTCAGCAGACCGACGGCAAATGGGACAGGCATTGGGATTTTACCCATACCGGGGGAATCGTGACGCCGGAGCTTATGAAGCGCGCCACCAGCGAAGCGGGACTGGACGAAATATATCAGTATCTTGAGGTTGTCACGATCTATGAGGATGATGACGACCATGTATATGAAGGAATGAAAAAGACCTGTGATTATCTGCACAGGACGATTGACTGAGAAGTGCCGTTGAAACGGTACGGAAAGGGCTTAAGATGAAAGCGATCTTAAATTCGAATGTGGAAAATGTTGTGGAGGAGATGCTGGTAGGATATCTCCAGGCTTATAAAAAATATTATAAAAAGATCGGGGAGTATAACGCGTTTAAATTAAGAAATCAGCGAAAAGACAAGGTGGTTATAATTATCGGCGGCGGCACCGGTCATGAGCCTCTTTTCTCCGGCTTTTGCGGAGCCGGGCTGGCGGATGCGGTGGCTGACGGAAACATCTGCGCCTCTCCGAATCCGGAGCTGATTTATGAAACCGCAAAGGCTGTGGATCAGGGTAAGGGCGTCCTGTTTATCTACGGGAACTATGCCGGAGATAACCTGAATTTTGACATGGCGGAAGAGATGCTTTCGAAGGACGGAATCAAAACCGGTCATGTGAGGGTCTGGGATGATTTTGCTTCCGCGCCGAAGGAAAGGATTACGGACCGCAGGGGAATCGCCGGCGATATCTTCGTGATAAAATGTGCAGGAGCCGCTGCGGATGCGGGCCTTCCTTTTGAGGAGGTTGTGCGGATAACGGAGAAGGTACGGGATAATATCAACACCATCGGAATCGCTACCTCTCCCGGAACTCTTCCGGGAAACGAGAAGCCCACCTTTGAACTGGCGGATGACGAGATTGAATTCGGCATGGGACTCCACGGAGAGCCGGGTATTGAACGGACAAAAATGATGTCCTGTGAAAAGATCGTGGACAGGATGTATTCCGAAATTAAAAAAGAAATGGAGCTTAAGAAGGACGACGAGATCGCCGTTATGATCAACGGCCTTGGCTCCACCCCGCTTCTTTCCCTTAATCTGGTGTACTACGATCTTTATAAGCACTTAAATGAAGACGGGATAAAGGTTTATGACGCGGAAATCAAAACCTACTGTACCTGTATGGAAATGGGAGGCTTTTCCATCACCATCCTGCGTCTTGACGAGGAGATAAAGAAATATCTGGACGCCCCCTGCTTCTGTCCGTTTTACGCAAAGGGAGCGGTAACCGGAAACGATATATCCGGAGGGGATGCAGATGATGACGAGCTGGAATTTGATGAGACCGATACTGCTCCGGCTAAGATCGTGCGCAGCAAGGCGGGGGAGCTGACAGAGCTCAATGCTGCGGACGCCCGGAACATGCTGTTATATGTGGCGGATAAAATTATCGCCAATAAGCCCTATTTAACGGAGGTGGATTCAGCCATCGGTGACGGCGATCACGGAATCGGTATGGCCGGAGGCATGCAGAAGGCGAAGAAAAAGCTTTCCGGGATGGAGAATGAAGACAATGCCTATGCGGTTTTCGAGGCGGCAGGACAGGCCATGCTGATGTCTATGGGAGGTGCTTCAGGCGTGATCTTCGGTTCTTTGTATCTGGCAGGGGCGAAGGGCATGGAGGCGAAATCGGTTCTGACTCCGAAAGACCTGGCGGACATGGAGAAGAAGAGCCTGGAGGCCATTAAGGAACGGGGCAGAGCCTCCCTGGGAGATAAGACCATGGTGGATGCCCTTTCTCCCGCGGTGGACGCCATGGAGGAAAAGGCCGGCGGCTCCCTTCTGGAAATGCTGAAGGCGGCGGAGGAAGCTGCCAGAGCTGGCATGGAGAACACTAAGAAATATCAGGCGAAATTCGGCCGGGCGAAGTCTCTGCTGGAGCGCGCAATCGGGCATCAGGATGCAGGGGCGACCTCGGTATACCTGATTTTACAGGGGATGAGGGAGTTTGTTGAAGATAAGTGCCTCTGAAGGCGCGGAAAGGATGTACAATATGAAGGTTATTATGGCAGCGGATCAGATGGGCTATGATTTAAAAAACGCGATCCGCGATGATTTACGGCAGCGGGGATATGAAGTATATGATGTGAATCCGGACGCACCGATTCTCTACCAGGATGCCGCGAAGGCAGTTGCCGGAGGGGTACAGAGCGGGGAGTATGAGCGTGGAATCGCGATCTGCGGCACCGGAATGGGAGTAAGTATAATCTGCAACAAACACCGGGGAGTTTACGCGGCCCTGTGTGAAAGCGTCTATCAGGCCTGGCGCTCCAAGGTTGTGAATAATACCAATGTTCTGTGCATGGGCGGATTCATCATCGGGGCGGAGATGGGCCGGGTGATGGCCAGAAAGTGGCTGGAGGCCGAATACATGGAGGGACTGGATCCCGAGATGGCAGAAATCGTCGGAAAAGAGGCAGCGGAACTGGTGAAATTCGAGGATGAGGTTTTCGGACCGAAAAAATAGGCAAAATTTCCAACTTAAACGCAACACCATAGAAAAATAAGAAAAACCGCTCGGATACGATATTTTTGCGTCAATATCCGGGCGGTTTTATTTTGGATAAATGGCTTAAAATCGGCACATTTTATTTTCTGTACAAAAAAATGCGTACACTGAACAAGCCCTCAGCGGGTCCGCCAGAGTAAAAGCAACGCCTCAAATATGTTGCAATAAGTCTGAAAGTGTTATCTTAATAATGCCGGACTCAGGTTGACATCATCCGGATTGATTTCGGTTAACCCAAGCATCAAAAAGAAATCTTCCGGTAGCAACATACGTCCAACCTCATAAGGACATTTACCTCCCAAAGATCTCCGTTTAAAACTGTTGACATGATCCATCATGAGGGAGATATCTGACTGCATATACGGTTCCAGAGAGGACCCTTTGGGAATGACGTAGCGTATGTACTTGTGGTTGTTTTCACAGGAACCTTTTTCGTCAGATCGATTCGGCTCGCAGAAGAATACATTTGTGCGTTTTCCACCACTGATAGAACGTTCAATGCCATCAATATCGGCAAATTCATGACCGTTATCGGTCAAGATTACAGGAAAACATTCCGTAAAAAGCTCCGAGCCTAACAACATTTCAAGTTTGTCAAGCGCGTAAATTACTTCTGCACTTGTCTGTTCGCTTAGCATGACAGCTATCTGGATATGGGCTATCAAAAAATGCAGGGTCAGTAAAACGGGCTTTTCGTCTTTTTTACCCTCAACACAATCCATTTGCACGGTGGAAACGTCTTGTGTGGAAATAAAGGAAAGATAATCATTATACATATGCCCCACTTTAATGACATTCATGCGCTTATAATTGTTATCCGTTCGTGTGCGACGAACTTTTCTCTGTACAGTATTGCGCAGATCAATGTTTCGCGCAGAAAGATTACAGTCGCCCACCATACGCCGAAGGGTGGATTCGCTGATGCCGAGCTCCGCTCCGTGGGCCTGTATTACGTGATAAACGGATTGCCCTTTCTTCAAAAGAGGAGAAACGATACGGTCGATCTTTTCGATGTGTTCTTCGGTGATATTGCGACCTTTCCGGCTGTTCTTAAGGGCAGAGTCGGCTTCGATCTGCGCTTTGGCAGAATTGTAGACGTAACGAGTATAGTGGCACCTGCCCTTCTTGGCGCAAAAATTGCAAACACAAGTCCGGTTTGCCAGGGATTCATCGCATTGTGCCATTGTGTAATCCTGACATTTTTTCTTGGCCTGGCTGCAATTCCGGCAGAGATTTTTGCACTCCTGTCCAGGATGGCAGACATCCTTCTTTTTACATTTCATGAAATAAAGACAGTCGCATGTGCGTGGTATGCGTTTTTCAGCATGAGAGCTTATCTCCCTGGAGATGGTAGACGGGGCACATTCCATTTGGTTGGCTATGCGCCGAATGGAATGACCTTCGTTTAAGAACTGTTCGATTACATTCCTGTCGGCAAAAGAAAGGTGTTTTCCTGATGGTCTTTTGGGCATAAAGCCTCCTTTCGGCACACAAAAAGCACCGCAAGAATAGCGAATGCGGTGTCTGAAGACCATCAAAATAACCATTGACGCAGGTTTGCAGATATGCTAAATTATAGTCAGTAATAGATGGTGCTTGACACCTTCAGCAAGGGCATCGGCTTCCGTGACGCCAATCAGGAAGAGCCGGTGCTTTTTGTATGCATTTTTTTGTTCCATTATAACAGCTCATTGGGGTATAATGCATTTTAAACATTGTGCCTGACAGGCATAATGTTTATGAAATGTTTACAATGGAGGATGAGATGGATAAGGTCACCGCTGATAAAGGTCGGGCATTTGCTGTCCATGTGGGGAATGTCATATCAAAATGGAGGGTGCGCCATGGTTATACCCAGGACAACCTTGGCTCCGATTTGGGAGTCTCCGGACGCACTGTCGGAAAATATGAAAATGCAAATCTACCCGTTAAAGCATCAACCATGGCAGAAATAAGCCATATTTGTGATTTTGATCTGATAGAATATGTGCTGTTCGATGGATCTTCTGCAGCTCTGAAATTTAAAGAAATCGTGGACAGCGGGAAAATTGGCCAGTATTCGATTAGGAAAACCGTAAAAACAGAGGATTATCAATATAAAGACGGTGCAACACAAGATTATGTTCTCGACATTGATAGCGATATGAAATATCAATACCAACGCTTCCGCAGGAGCCATAAACTTGATATTTTGAATGAATTTCCTGACATACGACCGTTACCGCTCTGTGATGAAGATATCATGGAGTTTGAAATACATATGGCTTCGAAAGATGCCAGGAACAGACTCCGGATTCTGCTTTATGGGCATGAGTTAATGAAACTGTACGAATCTACAAATACGCCCAGTCGAACAAAGGTATCGTTCGCAAGGCAACTGCTGAAGAGGATAATACTTACAAAATATGGGGATATAGACGAGACTGTATATGCATTCTACTGGAAGTGTTATATATAGCTAAAAGGCGCTTCGAGAGCGCGTTCAAGCATGTTTCGACCTGTCGGACAAGGTGGACAAATCATTCCCACGGTGGTAAAATATAATCATACTTCAATCAAAACACTTCAATCTTATTTTTAACTTGAGTAAATACGATATATATGCTGGAGAATTTTGCAAAAGTACTTTAGATCGTTATAATATCATTATAAAAAATAAGATTTTATAGTGGCGTCTATATTGCATGATATCCTTCCCTAACATTTTAAACAGGGAACGAAAGATTATCACATACAGTTTTCGGACATATTAAAAATAGACTAACTATAAGACAATTGGAGAAGTTTAACACTTGCTGAATATTATCTGTTTTGTATTACATTATTAAGCAGATAACAATTCAGCAGGGGAGCAAATTGAATAACGATAGGCAAATATGCCTACCAACGCTTTATCAGGTGGGCATTGTCAAGGGCATTTCCCTTCCAATTCTGCCTGTTTATATACAGAAAATAGGATATCTGCTATAATTAAGGCAGAAGAAAGAAGGAAGATATGTACGACAAAGAGTATTCGCAGTTAACGTTCGTAGACGATTTCATGTTCTGCAAAATCTTGTCATCCAATAAAGATTTGTGCAAGGCTTTATTGGAACTTACACTTGGGATTAAGATAAAGAAAATTGAAATTGTTAAAGAACAAACACCGATCGAACAAAAGTATGATGCAAGAGGTATCAGACTCGATATCTACGTTGAAGACGAAGATGGAACTGTATATGATATTGAAATGCAGACTACTTTAAAAAAGGATCTGCCCAAAAGGACGAGATACTATCAAGGGATGATAGACCTACAGCTTATCGGCAGAAAAGCTGATTTCAAGGATCTAAAGCGCACATATATAATTTTTATATGTATGAGTGATCCTTTCGGAAAACAGTTTCCGGTTTATACCTTTGATAACAGATGCAAAGAATGTCCTGAACTTATGTTAGGAGATGAGGCAACAAAAGTCGTCATCAATGCATCAGGAAACAGAGATAATCTTTCACCAGAAATGAAAGCTTTTCTTGATTTATTACAGAGCGGAGTAGGAGGTTCAGCTTTTACCAGACGCTTGCAAGAAGAAGTCGAAAAAGCAAAAAACATGAAGAATGGGAGGTGGAATATATGACGTTGCTTATGAAGATTCGTGAAGAGCGCGAAGAAGCAGCTATCGAGCAAATGATAAAAACCGCTCGTAGATATAATGCTTCTGACGATAGTATTGTGAAAGATATGATGTCAGAATTCCAACTTTCCAAAAAAGAAGCTCTTGAACGTATTAGAGAATACGACTTGCAGCCGGTTTAATATCGTTACTCAGTGAAAGAAGAGGTCGCTTCGGCGGCCTTTTCTCATTTCTTAAATTCTGTAATTTCCTTTCAAACTTATCGCAACACAATCCACTTCAGACTAACTGCAACGCATTGTTGCGTTTCAAATGAAAAATTACGACCGAAAAAATAGTTATATTAAGAAGAAAAAAAGGTTGACAAGCCAAAAAGCCGATGATATTATATACAACGCGCCTGTTCAGAAACATGGTACAGGCGCGTTGAACATTGACAAACAAACAGCAATGCAACCCTGAAGATGCGCGAACAATGAGCCAAGCGGAAAGCGAAGCTTTCCGAATGCATACGTGACGGGAGCCGGTGCTTGCACCAGGCTGACGGAGCGGATGCATGGGATGGAATGCG
>JAILBQ010000092.1 GCA_024680815.1 Lachnospiraceae bacterium
GGCGTCCACAACCAGAAGAGCTCCGTCACAGGCGGCAAGTGCTCTGGAGACCTCATAATTGAAGTCGACGTGTCCGGGAGTGTCAATGAGGTTGAAGATATATTCCTCTCCGTTTTTCGCCTGATAGACAGTACGCACTGCCTGACTCTTGATCGTTATTCCGCGTTCCCGCTCCAGATCCATATTGTCGAGAATCTGATCCTGCATTTCCCGCTCGGTAAGGAGCCCGGTCCGCTCGATGATACGATCCGCCAGAGTGGATTTGCCGTGATCAATATGGGCGATGATACTGAAATTTCTGATGTGATCCTGTTTGATATCCATAAGGGGATTATACGTTACAATTACCCGGCCTGCAAGAGTGCTTGAAAAGGTTACTTCCGGCATGTATTATAAACAAGGTATTATAAACGAAGTTTCATATAAACGCTGACAAATAATTGGGAGTAAAGAATGAGCAGACAAAATCCCGCAACTGAATTTACGGCTCGAAATAATGCGCAATGGTATGACAGACTGCCGTTTGAGGATGGCAGTGAGAAAAAATGCGCTCTTCGCGGTCTTATGGAAGCGGCGGAGGATCTCGTTATACAGGACGATGAGGGAAATGATGTCTGGAATGTGGCAGACTATGCATTTATGCAAAAAGAGGATAAATCGCCGGACTCGGTGAATCCCGGCCTGTGGCGGAATACCTTTTATAACACATATGCGGGTCTTTTTGAAGTCTGTGACGGAATCTACCAGGTCCGCGGCTATGATATGGCAAATGCCACATTTATCCGTACAGACAACGGCTGGATCGTTTTTGACGTGTTGATGTGCCGTGAGAATATGGCCGAAGCAAAGGCGCTGATGGAAAAGCATTTCGGACCTCTTACGATAAAAGCTGTCCTTTACAGTCACTCTCACATCGATCACTATGGCGGAGTGCTGGGGCTCATCGACAGAGAGACGGTGGCGGATGCATCCCTGACTCTGAAAGAGCAGCTGTCCTCCGGAAAGGTGGCGGTTCTGGCACCGGAGGGCTTTCTTAAATATGCAGTCAGCGAGAACATATATGCCGGAGCCGCAATGGGACGGCGGGCGCAGTACCAATACGGCACACTGCTATCAACGGGACGTTATGGCAGGATGGGGATTGGGATAGGCCTGGGGCAGGCTGTGGGAAACATCGGGCTGATCGCTCCCACCTATGAGATCTGTACAAACCAAACTCTTGTCATCGACGGACTTGAGATTCGTTTCCAGCTTACCGCCGATACAGAGGCTCCCGTGGAAATGCATGCTTACTTCCCGAAATACAGAGGGCTGTGGCTGGCGGAAAACTGTACCTGTACCATGCATAACCTTTATACCCTGCGCGGAGCCATGGTGAGAGATCCTGCGGCCTGGGCAGCTTGTATTCTGGAGGCGGAGCAGTTATTCGGCGATCAGAGCGACGTGGTGTTCCAGTCTCACAACTGGCCCCACTGGGGGAGCCGGGAAATAAAGGAATATATGGAAAACTGTGCTGCGGTCTATCAATTCATTCATGATCAGACGCTGCACTATATCAATCTGGGACTTGGTCCGTCAGAAATATCGCGTACGCTCCGTCTTCCCGACAAGCTGGACAAGGTCTGGTACACACGGCAGTATTACGGGACCCTGTCTCACAATATTAAAGCGGTATATCAGAAATACATGGGCTGGTACGATGCGAACCCCGTGAATCTTGATCCGCTGACGCCGGAGGAAACGGCAAAAAAATGGGTCGAGTATCTGGGCGGGGCGGAGGATGCACTGGAAAAGGCCCGCCGGGACTACGAAAAGGGCGAGTATCAGTGGGTCGCCCAGCTTACAAAAGAGCTGGTCTTTGCCGATCCCGGCAATGAGGAGGCAAGAGCGCTTTGTGCCGATGCCCTGGAGCAGCTGGGATATCAGGCGGAGAGCGGCACATGGCGAAACGTGTATCTTAGCGGTGCGATGGAGCTTCGGGAGGGGAATCAGGCTGCACGTGCCGTTGCCGCCCGGGGCGGTATGGAAAACCGGGCTGCGATGACCCCTGAGATGCTTCTTGACTATATCCGTATCAGTACGGATTCCATTGCCGCGAGTGACGATGATCTGACAATGAACCTGATCATAACGGATTCCGGGGAAAGCTTTTTCCTGAAGCGCAGTTCCGGCGTTATTCTGATCTTTAAGGGTGAAACGAGAGAAAATGCGGAATGCAGTGTCACTCTTTCGAAAAGACAGCTTCTGGGCCTGACCTTCGGTAAAAAGGAGGTCATTGCGTCTCTTGCGGCGGAGGTAAATTCAGAAGCCCTGATACGGCTTTTAAAATACATGATCCCATTTTTCCCGCCGTTATTCAATATCGTTGAACCGTAAATATCAGATGACGCGGATCAGGAGGATAAAGGAATCTATGTCGTAAGAACCTGGCTGGCTCTTACTCGATTGTTATGCTTTAGCTCATATCTGTGCTCGGATGTCTTAATTAATCCCACATCTTTATGTATAATTATCTTGAATTATCCCTCATGTTTATGTAAAATGGTTTTGGAGGACAGTATTATGGAGCGATTTGCTTATGCTAAATTAGTTGAGTGGAAAAACAGAGAGGGCCGGAAACCGTTGATATTGAACGGTGCCAGGCAGGTTGGTAAAACGTGGCTTCTAAACGAGTTTGGAGCAAACGAGTACGATAACGTTGCATACATAAACTGTGATGAGTCCAAAGAAATGAAAACAGCCTTTTCGGATTTTGACACAGAACGGTTGGTGCGTTTTTATTCTGCTTTGTGTGATACAGTTATAGAACCTGGAAAAACGCTTATAATCCTGGATGAAGTTCAACAGACACCTCTTGCAATAACTTCATTGAAGTATTTTTGCGAGAATGCTCCCGATTACCATATTGCAGTAGCCGGAAGTCTGCTTGGCATCGGCCTTCATGAAGGTACCGGATTCCCCGTGGGGAAAGTCGATGAGATTAAGCTTTATCCGCTTTCTTTTGAAGAATTCCTTCTGGCGATGGGAAAAAGAACTTTGGTTAACCAGATGAAGGACCATCGATGGGATGAACTTTCTGCATTATCACACACATTTATTGAATTGCTCAGACAGTATTATTATGTCGGCGGAATGCCGTCTGTTGTGAAAGCTTATGCCGAAAAGCAGGATCTCTTAAGAGTAAGGGATTTACAAAGACAAATACTGGCAGATTACAGAAGGGATTTTTCAAAGCATATCCCTTCGGATATTTTACCTAAAGTTAATATGGTATGGGATTCAATCCCGGCTCAATTGGCAAAAGAAAATAAAAAATTCATTTACAGTGCTGTAAAAAAAGGTGGACGTGCAAAGGAATTTGAAAATGCTATACAGTGGCTGATCGATTCAGGTCTGGCATATAAAGTCAGGCGGGTTTCAAAGGTTGATCGGCCTTTGAAGTTCTATGAGGATTATGATTCCTTCAAACTCTTTGCAGTTGACCTTGGGCTGCTTGGAGCAATGTCGGAAGTTACCGCTAAGGATGTGCTTGTTAACAACAAAGCCTTCACAGAATATAAAGGTGCATTTACTGAGCAATATGTCCTGCAGGAAATAACAGGATCAGATATCAATCCTTATTACTATTCCAAGGAAAATTCATCATTGGAAATTGATTTCATTGTTCAGAAGGAATATGTTTATCCAATTGAAGTGAAAGCGGAGGAAAACCTGAAATCAAAAAGCCTTAGAGCAATCCATGATACTAATGATACGCTGAGACCATGCCGGTTTTCGATGGCTGATTACAGGGAACAGGGATGGATGCATAATGTTCCCTTATATCTCGTGCAGGAATGGATCAATACAGTTGAATAAAATGGGTGCATGGGGTCAGGCACCAGAAGGGGGCAGAGCTCCCTGGGAACGGGTTGTCCAAGAGAGTCTGCTAACGCAGGCGTGTAGCCCTCAAGACATACTCGACTGGGAAATGACATTTTTCCAGACCGGGTATGGAAGTTGGCGGAAAGAGAATAAACTGACGTTTAAATTACCAGTATTTCTTGGAAAACGGATAGAGAGGGTGGAAGATGAAAAATACCAAGTTTAAGAAGATTTATCTGGGATTGGGGATTGCTTTGACGATGTCTGTATTATTGGCCGGTTGCGGTAATAATTCAAATAACAGTGCCACTGAGAACAGTTCCACCCAAACAGGAGTAATCAGCAATAGGGAAGGCTTTTCTATTCGGGAAATCTCCGACGACCTGTTTGACAGAATGAAAGCGGGCAATACTTATAAAGAGGAATGTATTGTTCCACGGGAAGACCTCCGTTATCTGCTGGTCCTGCACAAAGATAAGGACGGTATCACCCATCAGGGAGAAATGGTCGTACATAAACTGATAGCAGAAGATGTTCTGGAAATTTTTGAAAAACTATATGATGCAGGTTATCCCATTGAACGTATGGTGCTCCCGGATAACTACATGGCCGATGACGAGACGATGATGCGTGACAATAACTCGTCATGCTTTAATAATTTCAGGTTCATTTCACATACGAATAGAATCTCAAAACACGGACTGGGAATGGCGGTAGATATCAACACGTTATACAATCCATACCACAAGATTGTAGAAAATGAAGATGGTACGACAGAAGAAGTCATAGAGCCTGCTACAGGAAAGGAATATCTGGACCGGACAAAGGACTTCGATTATAAGATCAACAAAGATGATTTGTGCTATAAGCTCTTTACAGAAAAAAGATTCGAGTGGGGCGGAGACTGGACGGACCGGAAGGATTATCAGCATTTTGAGCTGCCGACAGAGATCACTGAGAAGTATTCCGAGACCTATACAAAATAGGAACATGGGGGATGAGGAATTGGATGTATTGCTTGCGAACACACTACGAAAGCTGAGAATGGAAAAGAACATTTCCCAGAGCCAGCTGGCAAGGTGTGCAGAGCGCGTGTGCTTCCTTTCCTGATACGAAACAGGCCACAAGAAAAATGAGATCACGGATCCATTTATCAGAGCATTTTACATACAGTAAATTGTTGCGGTTTACACTGCCGTCCATAGCGATGAATATATTTGCATCCCTGTATATCATTGCGGACGGATATTTTGTTGCCAATTTTGCAGGCAAAACGGAATTTGCGGCTGTCAACCTGATCATGCCCGTATTGAATATCCTCGGAACGATCGGCTATATGTTCGGTGCAGGAGGCAGTGCTCTTATTGCTAAGACGCTGGGGGGCTTGGGGCCGTGCTCATGCTCCCGGTGTTTTTCGGAGTGGACGGCATATGGTATTCTGTTGTTTTTGCAGAACTGATGGCAGCTGCATCCGGTAGCATCTTTATAATTGTTCTGCGAAGGAAGTATCACTATTAAAAAAGATGGGTGCGGCTATGGAAGACTTTTTGATTGAGGGAATGTCTTGGACTACAGAAAATACGGTGATACAATATATATACGGATGGATAAAGGGGATGAGATCATCGGGGGTATACAGGAAGTTTGTAAGAATGAGAAGATCCTTTCAGCGGTATTCAGCGGAATCGGCGGATGCAGCGAGGCACAGATACAGACCTTTTTACCGGAAACAGGCACATTTGAAACACGGACGCTTTGCGGTATGCTGGAGCTTGCGTCCCTGACGGGAAACATGATTTCCGATGAAAATAACGTTTTGTACCATCATACTCATGCCGTGTTTTCTTATAAAGACGGTGAGCAGCATTGCCTGGCAGCGGGGCATATGAAATCAATCACCGTTCTCTATACGGCGGAAATAGAACTGCGGCCGGTTATCGGGGGAACCATTCACCGACAGTCTGATCCGGAGACTGGTACAGGATTCTGGAGTTTTCTGTAAGACACATATTTGGGATGAATACAAGTAAGCGGTTACCTTTTGAAAAACTTCATAACATCAGGGATCTCGGAGGAATGACTGCAGCTGACGGAGGTCGCATCGACAGCGGGAGACTTGTCCGTTGCGGTAATCTTTCGGAGCTTTCCGAGCAGGACAGGATAGCTTTTGTCTCGCTGGCTGAGGATGTGGTCGACTTCCGCACGGATGGAGAACGGAGCGAAAAACCGGATATCGAGCTGCCGGGGATTCGCTATCACAACATCCCCGTACTTGATTCACTGACTGCCGGGATCACGCGGGAGAAGGCCGCAGATCAGGATATCTTTGCTCGATTAGGCACAGAGCCGGTTAAGGCCAGACAGTATATGTGCGACATGTACCATGCCTTTGCGGAAAGTGATTTTGCCGCTGCCCAGTATGCCCGGTTTATCCGGCTTATGATGGAGCCGCGGGAAAAGGCGGTGGTATGGCATTGTACGGCCGGGAAGGATCGCGCAGGTATAGGAGCTGCGATCATTGAGGAAATCCTGGGCGTGGCAAGGGATGATGTCATTGATGATTACCTCGCAACAAATGAATACCTGAAGGAGGATATCGCATTTCTGACGGAGTTTGTAAAGGCCCAGGCCGGAGAAGGATGCCCGATGAAAGATGAAGCCCTGCGGTATCTTTTTGGAGCTGACAGGGATTATATTGAAGAGTATTATCATACAATTGACAGTAAATACGGCAGTTTCAGCTGCTTTCTGCGGGATGGGCTGAAGCTTACCGGGAATGATATTCATGATCTACAGTCGCGGTATCTCGTGTAACAGAGGGATAATAAAAATGTCAGAGGGGAAATCACAGGAGGGTAATTTGGTGAAACGAAATATTATCAAATTATTTGAATCAAGAAAAGGACATTTGGATTATCGTATAAAACGGGATTATATCAGTAACGGGATCGCGACGATTCCCTGCCGGATTTCCGACTACAGCGATGTGATCAGCGGGTACAGTGTGAAGGGCTGTGAGACTCTTAACCCGGATTTTGTTGATTATGTTAAAGAAGCCGCGGATGTGACACCTCCTGAGTACCCGCTTGTTTTGAATATCATCGAGGGCTGCCTGAGGAGGAGAAAAAGACTATTGGGGAGACGATACGGGACGAATTTGCGTATGATCTCGGCGTGGTGGAAAAGGAAGAAAAACGGCATACGAAGATCTTCAGGTTTATGTTTATCGGATTGATTATTTTAACGATCGTACTGTGTATTACGCAGACTCTGGCTGATGAACCGAGAGAACTGATCTTTATCCTGTTCTATTTTATGGGGGATACATTATGTGACTATATTTTTCTGACCGGTCATGATCTCCGCAGGGACAGGCGTCTGGCCGGACGTCTTGCGAGTGTCAAAGTCGTTTTTTCCGAAAGCTTTGATGAGTCGGATTACACAGAAAACGAAGTGAAGCAGCTGTATTTCGAGATTGAAAAAGATGTGAATGAAACAATCGAGGAAGGGAAATGACAACCCGGCCACCGGAAAAGACGGCTGAAGGGATCACCGGTAAATCCGGTGGTCCCTCCTGATAAGTGGGATCGACGGGGCTCGAACCCGTGGCCTCTCGCGTGTGAGGCGAACGCTCATCCCAGCTGAGCTACGATCCCGTATATGCAACGAGGAAATAATAACAGAATTTTCGGCTGATGTAAAGAGGCTGTGAATAGTAACACCGGAAAGATAAAAAGCCGAAAAAATAATTGACAAGCAGAGGAAAAGCGCTTAAAATACCTCATGCATAAACCCTGTGTTATACGTGTCAGACCGGGGAAAAAGCAGAATGAAAATCCCGAATGACAGGAGGTGAAAAGGGGAATGGCGAATATCAAATCCGCAAAGAAGCGGATCAGGGTTAGTGAGAAGAAGGCCGAGAGAAACAAGTCTGTACGTTCTTCGGTTAAGACTTCAATCAAGAAGGTTTACAACGCGATTGAGGCCGGTGATAAGGACAAGGCCGGAGAAGAGCTCAACAGTGCTATCTCTACTATCGAGAAGGCCGGCTCCAAGGGCGTTTATCCGAAGGGTAACGTTTCCCGCAAGGTGTCCAGGCTCACTAAAGCAGTCAACAAGATGGAATAATACAACTACCAAAGTCAAAGGGCTTTCGAGTTTACTCGAAAAGACATTTGACTTTGGGAGTCAAAACATAATTCGACCCACACCGACGGCATCCCTCTGTGCCGTCGGTTTTTTCATTCCTCTTCCTCGAACCCCACAGTCACATATTTTGCTCCGCCCTCTCCGTCCCGGACTTTTGTGACGGTGCCGTGCAGATTTTTCAGGGCGTCCTGACGCCTGTAGTTTCCTGACATCGCTATGGCCGGGCATATTGTGTAGTAGAGCACCAGCCCGCCCTGGAGAGAGGATTCCTCCACTTCAACCTCAAAGCCCGGAACAATTTCCGGATAGGCAATTTCCATTTTAAATTCCATTTCCCGCATTTTTGCCCTCCTTTTCCATCATAAGATTATACATCTTTTCCGTATTATTGTAGCATGCAATAAAAAGAGTTTTAGAGTATAATTATAGGGGGTGTGTGTCCCGATGAAAAGGAGGCGCCCATGAGTGATTTGAAAAGTACCGGGAAGCTGACCCGGGACGAGATAGGGACCTATGTTAAGAATAATATTGATCGGGCAATAGAAGAGGGGTTTATAAAGGTCTATTACCAGCCGGTAGTGCGTACTCTGACGGAGGAGGTCTGCGGCATGGAGGCCCTTGCCCGCTGGGATGATCCCGAGTACGGACTGCTCTCGCCGGATATTTTTATCGGAGCCCTGGAGGAATCCAGACAGATTCATAAGCTCGATATGTGCATGATAAGGCAGATCTGCAGGAATCATGCGGAGATGAGAAAGAGGGATAACGTAAACGTCACCATTTCTTTCAATCTGTCCTGGATGGATTTTCAGCTTGCTGATATTCATTCTGTTATTGAGGAGGAGATCCGGAAAAACCGCCTCCCGCGGGATGCCTTTCGTGTGGAAATCACAGAAAGCATGATGGGCGTCAACGAGGACAGCATGCACGATGTTATCGACCGCTTCTGGGAGAGGGGACTCAGGGTCTGGATGGATGATTTCGGCAGCGGGTATTCCTCTCTCAATGTGCTGAAGGATTACCGGTTTGACACTCTGAAGATCGACATGATCTTTTTAAGGCATTTCGATATACGGGCCCAGGAGATTGTGAAATCAGTGGTGGATATGGCAAAGCGCATAGGCGTCCATACCCTTGCGGAAGGGGTAGAGAACCATGAACAGCTTCTGTTTTTAAAAAGCATAGGCTGTGAAAAGGCACAGGGATTTTATATCGGAAAGCCGCAGCCATACGAGGAATGCAGAAAAAATCTGGAGGAAAAGGGTTTTCCTCTGGAATCCCCGGCAAAGCGCAAATATTATCACGATATCGGAAAGGTAAATGTTTTAAGCGCAACTCCGCTGGTGCCCTGGAGAGAGGATTTCTCAAAGCCCGAGGAGGGAGAGCGGCAGATTCCCCTTGCTTTTGTGGAGCTTAAGGGAAAAGAGATACATTATCTTTTCGCGAACGAAAGCTACAACGCAACCCTTCACAGTGTCGGAATCGAGTCCCCGGAGCAGATAGAGCGGACCTTTCAGGGAGGGGAAACCGGCTTTGGCGCCAAATTTCTGGGAATGATGATGAAGGCGAAAAACACCGGAAACGTTGTGAGCGCGGATTTTGTGGAGGGAAACAACTATTGCTTTGCCCAGGTGCGTTCCATAGCGGGATATCCGGGCGGAAACGCTTTCCTCGTTGTTCTGCAGAACCTGTCAGAGAATACCTCCGTCGTTAAAAATGCCCTGCTGGCGGAGCATATGCAGAGCCTTTATTCGATTTATGACGGAATTGAACTCATCGATCTCAAAACCGGTTATTCCGAAAATTTATACAGGAGCAACCCTACGGTTAAGGATTATAATATAATGCCCGCTCAGGAGGAGCTTCTGGAATTTGCCGTGGAGGAGGTTTATCCGGAAGATCAGGATCAGTTCAGAGAGTTCTGTAATCTGGAAACCCTGGAGGAACGGCTTAAGGAAAGACCGGTGAAATTCTTAGCCCACCCCTTCCGGCTGCTCCGGCCCGACGGAAATTACGACTGGTTCCTTTTCATCTTTCTGTTTGCGGGAGAGCCCGGGAATAGGAAGGTTCTCTCGTGTACCAGAAGAATGGAGCCGGGGGCAATAAATATCGCTGATTCAAAAACGATGTCCGATTCCCTGCCTGAAAATGCGGAAATCACGCCGGAGCTGCTTTGGACCAATCATATGATGAAGGTGGATTTCGGCTTTTTCTGGAAGGATAAAAACAGGCGTTTTCTCGGAGCCAACAGGCGGATGCTTTCCTGGTTCGGCATGAGCTCCCAGAAAGAGCTTATCGGGAAAACCAGCGAGGAGCTGGGGTGGCACGTCAATCCTGATGAGGTACGCGCCGAGGAGGAAAAAATCCTGAATGAAGGAATCCAGACATACAGGACACCGGGAACCGTCATCTGCCGGGGAGAGATAAAGGACGTTGAAGTCAGCAGGATGCCGATCTATCTTGAGGGAAAAATAGTCGGTCTCATGGGATATTTTATTGATGTCACGGACAGGAAGACACAGAATACCGATATACGGCAGCTTACCCTGTACGATTCCCAGACCGGTTCCCTCAATTTCCTGGGGCTTATGGAAGCGGGGCTTAAATATCAGGAAAGCTTTGTGATGGAGAACCGGGACTTTGCAGTCCTGTTTTTCGATATCGAAGATTTCAGGAAATTCAACAAAAACTACGGCCTGGAATGGGGGAACAAGCTGCTTAAAACAGTACTGGAACGGATAAAGGGCGTGGTGGGAATCACCGGGGTTACGGGACGTTTCGGAGGTGATCATTTCATCGTTCTGTATCAATTTAAAAAGAAGAAGGATATAGAAAAATTCATCGGTAAGGTTCTTCGTGAGATAAGTAAGATAGAGGATATAGACGGGATTCCGTGTACCGTATACATGAAGGTGGGCTCGGCCCTCTTCTCCGAAATCAGGGATCTGGAGGAGCTTATTCACGTGGCCCGGGAAAGAGCTAAAAAACAGGATGGTGTGGAGGATTAAGGATGGTTAAGGAAAGGTTTGACAATCTATGCAGGAGGCTGTACGGACGGCCGGTTTTTCAGTGTACGAATCATGAGCTGTTTCATGTTCTGCTCACACTTACAAAGGATCTGACCGCCGAGGGAGAAGAGATTCATTCAGACCGGAAGCTCTATTATATTTCGGCGGAATTCCTGATCGGCAAGCTGTTAAGCAACAATCTGATAAACCTCCGGATTTATGAGGAAATTGAGGAAGAACTGAATAAGTGCGGAAAGAGCATTGCGGTCATCGAGGATGAGGAAGAGCCTGAGCCCTCTCTCGGAAACGGCGGCCTCGGAAGGCTTGCGGCCTGTTTTCTGGATTCTATTGCGACCCTCGGTCTTAACGGCTGCGGCGTGGGTTTGAACTACCATTTCGGTCTCTTCCACCAGGCCTTCCGTGAGCATCTGCAGTGCGAGGAGAAGAACGAATGGATAACGGACCGGAGCTGGCTTAAGAAGACGAATATTTCATTTGATGTATGCTTCGGGGACGAAACCGTTACCTCCGAGCTCTATACAATTGATGTTGTGGGGTACGGAGGAAAACGGATTCCGCTGCAGCTTTTTGATCTGAAGACGGTTGATGAATCCATTGTGAAGAGCGGAATAGATTTTGACAAGACCGCGGTCAGGAAGAATCTGACTCTCTTCCTCTATCCGGACGATTCGGACGAGGCCGGAAATCTTTTAAGGATATACCAGCAGTACTTCATGGTGTCAAACGCGGCACAGCTTATTATTAAGGAAACTAAGGAGGCGGGCTTCGACCTGCATGAGCTTCACCGGCATGTGATCATTCAGATTAACGATACTCATCCCACGATGGTCATTCCGGAACTGATCAGGATACTGACGCAGCAGGAGGAGTTCACCTTTGACGATGCGATAGACGTGGTGAGCAAAACCTGCGCGTATACAAACCATACGATCCTCTCGGAAGCGCTGGAGAAATGGCCCCTGCCCTATCTTGATAAGGTGGTGCCGGTGCTCGTGCCGATAATAAAAGAACTGGCCAACCGGATTAAAAAAGCTCATCCCGATAAGTCGGAGCTTTGGATTATCGATGATGAAAAAAGAGTGCATATGGCACACATTGATATCCATTACGGGATTTCGGTGAACGGCGTGGCTGCCATTCATACGGATATATTAAAGAATACGGAGCTTAATCAGTTTTATAAGCTCTATCCGGAGAGATTCAATAATAAGACCAACGGTATAACATTCCGGCGCTGGCTGCTTTCCTGCAACCGGGAGCTTTCAGGCCTTCTGGACAAAACCATCGGAACGGGATACCGGAAGGACGCAACGGAATTAAAAAAGCTTCTGGATTACAGGGACGATCCCGCGGTGCTTGATGCGATTGAAAAGATCAAAAGGGACAACAAGGAAAAGCTGGTTTCTTATATTGAGAAGCAGGAAAATATACATCTTTCGGCCGATTCGATTTTCGATATCCAGGTGAAGCGTCTTCATGAATATAAAAGGCAGCAGATGAATGCCCTTTATATCATTCACAAATATCTTGAGATAAAAGCGGGTAAGAAGCCTGTGAGGCCCATTACCTTTATTTTCGGGGCCAAGGCCGCGCCGGCTTATGTGATTGCCAGGGATATAATTCATCTGATCCTGGTGCTTTCGGAGATTGTAAATAACGATCCTGAGGTGAAGGATTTCATTAAGGTCATAATGGTGTCCAATTACAATGTGAGCTACGCCGAAAAGCTCATTCCGGCCTGCGATATTTCGGAGCAGATTTCCCTGGCCTCCAAGGAGGCCTCCGGTACTTCCAACATGAAATTCATGCTGAACGGTGCGGTGACTCTCGGAACAGACGACGGGGCAAACGTGGAAATCCATGAGCTGGTGGGGGATGACAACATTTATATTTTCGGTGCGGATGCCGATACGGTTATAAGTCATTATAAAAATGAAGACTATGTTTCCGCAGAGCTCTACGAGAATTCGAAAGTGATTAAGGAAGCCGTGGATTTCATTGTCTCGGATAAGGCTCTTGAAATCGGGCATAAGGAAAATCTGGAGCGGCTCTACAATGAGTTTTTGAATAAGGATTACTTTATGACCCTGCTGGATCTGGAGGCATACATCGCTAAGAAGGAAGAGATTTTCGCGGATTATGAAAACAGGGAGAAGTGGAAGAGGATGAGTTTAATCAATATCGCAAACGCCGGCTTCTTCTCTTCGGACCGCACAATAGAACAATATAACAGAGATATATGGAAACTTAAGTAACCACACAACAGGAAAAGCCGTCCGGCGGAAAACAGGGCGGAGCCGTGAAAGACACGGTGGAAAGGAGAAAAAATGAAGTACATTTGCGGAACCTGCGGTTATGAGTATGACGAAGAAAAGGGCGATCCCGATAACGGAATTGCTCCGGGAACAAAATGGGAGGAGCTTCCCGAGGATTTTGTCTGTCCGTTATGCGGAGTAGGAAAGGAAGAATTCAAGGCTGAATAAACGGATGGTGCAGGGCTCATGGAATTCAGGGAGATAGAAAGAAAGTGGCTTGTTAAGAGTGTACCTGAGGATCTGGAGCGTTACGAATGCCTCGAAATCGAGCAGGCATATCTGAACGCTTCACCGACGGTGCGGGTGAGAAGGGAAAATAACACTTGCTACTTAACGTATAAAGGCGCTCACGATATGCCCGGAAACAGCGATCTGTCCCATACGGAATACAACCTTCCGCTTGACGGAACCGCCTATGAGCATCTGAAGGAAAAAAGGGACGGCATACTGCTTCATAAAAAGCGGTATGTCATCCCGATTTCAAATGGCTTGAAAATTGAGCTCGATGTGTTTGAGGGTGAGCTTGCCCCCCTTGTCCTGGCGGAGGTGGAGTTTCCCTCCGAGGAGGAGGCGCTGGCTTTCACCGCTCCTGACTGGTTTGCGCTTGATGTGACAGAGGATGTCCGTTATAAGAATTCCACTCTCTCACTGAAGGGAGCGCCGTCCGCTCCTGTCTGTTGATACAGTGCTACGCGAACTGGATCTGCTTAAGGATTTCTCCGGCTTTTTCTTCTCCCTCCAGCAGGGAAATGACCTCTGCGGCAAACTCGATGGAAGCGCCCATTCCTTTTCCGGTAACAAAACGGCCGTCACGCACGGCCTTTTTTTCGTTTTTAAGTACCGCTCCCTTAAGCTTGTCCTCGTTTCCGGGATAGCAGGTGGCTTCGATCCCGTTTAAAAGCCCCAGCTGCCCCAGGACCCTGGGGGCCGCGCAGATTGCGGCCAGCTTTTTGCCCTGGCTGTCTGCCTTCTTTAATAATTCCGCGAGCCCGGCGTGCTTTTCCAGATTCTCGGTACCGAGCCCTCCTCCGGGCAGGAGGAGAAGATCCATATCGTCGAAATTAACTTCATTGAACATGGCATCGGCTTCTACGGGAATTTTGTGGGAGCCCATGATTTTTTTTGTTTCCATTACGGACACGGTCGTCACCTCTATACCGGCTCTGCGGCACATATCCACGCTTGTAAGCCCCTCGATCTCTTCAAAGCCGTCTGCCAGAAATATTGCGATCTTACTCATGCTCATCCTTTCTGCCGCTTTTTTACGCGGCTGTGTTTATAGCATATTCTATCATATATGTCTGCGGGAGAACAACAGGAAGCAGGGAAAAGGTAAATGAACAAAAGCCCCAAAATGTATTGATTTTATCGTGAAAAAGTGTTACTATGCAGTAGTTAGCAGTGGCTAACTTAGAAAACGGCACTGTAGAAGAGAAGATTGGAAAGCCGGGAGCAGGAAAATGTCAAGAAAAGCATCAAACTTTCAAAAAAAGGTTATGTCATTGGGGTATCGCGGAAATCAGATGTGCAACAGCCTGAAAAAGGTTGAACCGGTGACAGACAATATACGGAGTGCATATAAATCATCGAAGAACATTTACGATGATGTGCTTACCCGAAGCAATATATGGAGCCAACTGTACATTAAAGTCTTCTGGGACAACACAGATGATAATGAAATCGCGGAAACGATACTGAAATATATCCCCGATGATTTTTCGGGAAAGATACTTGATGTACCTGTCGGCACGGCTGTGTTTACCGAGAAAAAATGGAGAATACTTAAAGATGCCACGATCACATGCCTTGATTACAGTGAGGATATGCTTGAACAGGCAAAAGGAAGACTTTCAGACTGTAAGAACATTTCGTTTATTCAGGAGATGTGGGACAGCTTCCGCTTGCGGATCAAAGCTGTGATATTGTTCTCAGCATGAACGGATTCCATGCATTCCCCGAGAAGAAAAAGGCGTTTCGCGAAACATACCGTGTCCTTAAATCCGGAGGAACATTTATCGCATGCTTCTATATCAAAGGAAAGAACAGAAGAACAGACTGGCTCGTACACAGGATTCTGTCAAAGAAAGGATGGTTTACGCCGCCCTTCCCGAATGAAGCACAGCTTATGAAGATACTCGACAGGCTCTATACGCAGGTTGAATACAATGTGGATGGATCCATTGTTTATTTCAGATGTTTAAAAGGGAGGAGAATATAATGGGACTGTTTAAGAAGTTTGTCAGCCAGACAAGGAAGCCCGAGGGATTGATGGGAAAGATGATGGTTAACGGCATGAACGGAGGTCACGCAAAAATGGCGGACTGGGGCATGTCACACCTTCATTCCGCAGAGCCC
>JAILBQ010000036.1 GCA_024680815.1 Lachnospiraceae bacterium
GATGTCAATGATCGCGCAGCGACGGCGAAGCCGCTTGTCATTTACAGCTTATTCTGGTCATGGTAAAACCAGACAAGCAAGAGGAACATACAGTAACAAAATTTTTCAGCTTTTTACTGACAACTACCTTGACAATTAGCGAGAGATAATTACAGTTAATTGGGAGCCTTTTTTTATTGAAAAACAGGGAAAGGAGGCAATGTACAGGTGATAGGAGTTTATCTAAGCGGAACCGGAAATACTAAACACTGAAAAGAAATATGTGTTTACGGAGGTAATTAACGATGAACGATATTAACAGGCTTGTGTTTACTTCTGATTATACGGAAGGCGCTCATCCTGCAATTCTGGAAAAACTGATCGAGACCAATATGTTAAAGTCCGCAGGATATGGATTGGATGAATTCTCTGATTCGGCCAGGAAAAAGATAAGGACAGCGTGTGACGCTCCGGAAGCAGATGTCTTCTTTCTCGCGGGAGGAACCCAGGCAAATGCAGTGGTTATAGCTTCCCTCCTTCGCCCGTATCAGGGCGTTATAGCAGCGGACAGCGGACATATAAGTGTCCACGAAGCCGGTGCAATCGAATTCGGCGGGCATAAGGTACTCACACTCCCGCATAAGGACGGAAAGATCACGGCAGCAGGAATAGCGGAGTTCGCAGAAGAGTATGAGCGGGATGAGAACCATGATCACATGGTTATGCCGGGGATGGTTTATATTTCCCAGCCTACAGAGTTTGGAACACTTTATTCATTAGAAGAGCTTAAGGAGATCAGTGAGACCTGCCGGAGGAATCGGCTGTTTCTTTATCTTGATGGGGCAAGGCTCGCTTATGCTCTGGCTTGTCCTGAAAATGACGCAAAGCTTCCGGATCTGGCTTCTCTATGTGATGTATTCTATATCGGAGGAACAAAATGCGGAACGCTCTTCGGAGAGGCTGTTGTAATACCCAGGCATGATACCATCCCTCATCTTTTTACCATGATAAAGCAGCATGGAGCCCTTCTTGCAAAGGGAAGGGTTGTGGGAATACAATTTGATACGCTGTTTACGGACGAACTGTATTTAAAGATAGGCAGTCCGGCAATAACAGAAGCCGAGAGGATCAGAAAAGCACTGATTGTGAAGGGATATAGGCTTGCCTTTCCTTCTCCGACGAACCAGATATTTATCCTGCTTGACAAGTCCCGTGCAGAGGAGCTTTCCGAAAAGGTCGAGCTGGGATTCTGGGAGAACGCAGATGAAGATCACGTAATAATGCGGATTGCAACAAGCTGGGCGACACAGTCGGCTGATGTAGACAGACTGATGGAGATCCTTTGAAATTTAAGTGCAGGTAAATAACAGGGCAGGCCGGAAAGATTTCAAACTGAACGCAGAATATCAGAGCCACTTTCAGTTTTCTCTGACCGTGACTTCTGCCTGTATTATCGGGCTTGTGGCAGAAATAATCAAGTATACCGGTAGTATAGCTTTAAACTTTATAATCGGATGACTGTGCCATGAAAAAATGGTAAAATCGGTTTAGTCTGTTTCGGGAGGAATGTATCATGCCAAAAGGAGCCAATCAGAAGCTTAAACTATATTATTTAAGCCGTATCATGACAGAAAAGACCGATGATGAACATACCCTCACTATGCCGGAAATACAAAGATACCTTGCTGAGTACGGGGTGACGGCGGATCGAAAGAGCCTGTATGATGATCTCGAAGCACTCAGGGTGCTGGGAATAGATGTAATAGGAGAAAAGCAGGGAAGGAATTTCGGATATCACGTGGGGAAAAAGCAATTTGATCTGGCGGAACTGAAGCTGCTGGTTGATGCAGTGCAATCCTCAAAGTTTATAACCGAGAAGAAATCCAATGAGCTTATAAAAAAGATCACCGGACTTGCCAGTGAGTACGAAGCCATGCAGCTTAAGCGCCAGGTTGTGGTGCATGGGCGTATCAAGACAATGAATGAGAGCATTTTCTACAGCGTGGATGCCATTCATAACGCCATTACCCACAACAAAAGAATCAGGTTTGAGTATCTTAAGTGGAACCTTCAAAAGAAGATGGAGCGCAGAAAGGACAAAATATATGAAGTCAGTCCCTGGGCGCTGACATGGGATGACGAGAATTATTATCTGATAGCCTTTGACGCGGAGGATGATAAAATCAAACATTACCGGGTGGATAAGATGTGCAGCATAGAGCTGACTGATACCAAACGGGAAGGCAGGGATCACTTTAAGAAATTTGACATGGCCGCTTATTCCCGTATGAATTTCGGAATGTTCGGAGGAGAAGAAACCCAGGTGATGCTTGAATTCAAGGATGAAATGGTAGGGGTGCTTATTGACCGGTTCGGAAAGGATATTCCGATACATCCGGCCAGGAAAAAAGGGTGGTCGGTTACAAGAGTAGATGTGGCATTAAGCGATCAGTTCCTCGGCTGGATATTTTCGCTTGGGAACGGGGTAAAGGTTACGGGGCCGGAAAGCGTCGTAAAGAGATTTGCATCTGAAATAAAAGAAATGAGCAGGTTGTATGACGCATAACAGATAGTCATTTATAGGTAGATAGTCGAGATGAAGGGGTTCTTATTGGACAGTATAATCTTTACAATGTAATCAGAAACATACAGTAGTTGATGGATTGCATTTAAAAGGAGGCGGAAATGAAGATAAGAATCTTTATAGCATTGACCATTCTGATAGTTATCGCAGCTTCTTCAAGGGTATATGCCGGAGTATTTGATTACAGTGAAGAATCGAAAAGGCTGATGGAAGAAGCCGGATTGGATTATGAAAACGACTGGGACGAGATAAACCGAAGGCAGATAGAACGCCGGAACCGTATCAACGACCAAAAAAATACCGTATCTTCACAGGAGACCATAAGACAGGGTACGGAAGTAAGATCAACAGACTATGGAGCAAAGTTCAGTTATGACGAGTTTCATACAGCTCCTGTGGACATACCGTCAAACGATGGATACAGATCCGGTAATTTTGATGAACTGCATATTAACGAGAATTACAGGCAGGATGTATGGCATCCGGAAAATCGGGGCGGAAGGCTGAACGGGTTTGACGAGTTTCATTTTCCGGATGAGATGTAAGGCTGACCGGGAGTGAGCGTTATTAACGTTTACAGGATATGAAAATCAGAGAAATAAAAAGCGTTATTGATGAGGCGGTTTCCGTTTATTGCCAGTTGAATGAGAATCAGCTGAAGCATATACATGAACCGGAAGAAGGACTTTTTATTGCCGAGAGTGAACATGTAATAGAACGGGCAATGGATGCGGGCTATTTTCCGGAATCTTTCTTTGTCGAAAAGGCAAGGCTTAACAAAGCGGAAAGACTGTTCCCGGGATTTCCCGATGCGGATATTTATGTGGCTGAAACGGATATAATATCCGAAATCACCGGTTTTCCGTTGACAGGAGGAATTTTATCAGCCATGAGGAGGCGTAAGCTTCCGGATTGCGATGAATTATTACGGAATTCGAATCATGTGGCAATCCTTGCGGATATAGAGAACCCTACCAACGTCGGAGCAATATTCCGGTCTGCAGCTGCCCTTGGAATGGATGCTGTGATAATGTCGCACGGAAGCTGCGATCCCTTATACCGGAGAGCAATCCGTGTCAGTATGGGAACGGTATTTCAGATACCGTGGACCGTTACAGACGAAAAAGACCGGAAGATAAACATATTTGAACTGCTGAAGAAGAATAAATACCAGACAGTGGCCACAGCTCTTTCACCGGACAGTAAGCCCATAGAGCAGATGCGGGGACAATGGGGCAGGAAAACGGCAGTCTTTTTCGGGTCTGAGGGAAACGGTCTGCCGGAAGATATTATCAGAAGCTGTGATCACAGAGTGATAATTCCGATGTCCGGCGGAGTGGATTCCTTAAATGTTGCAGCTTCCAGCGCGGTCATCTTTTGGGAAATGGCAAAAACATGAGCTCCTGACGGACGGCAGGCCCTGTATCAGTTAAGAAAAGGGATAGCGGTAGCAGGAGCAGTTTTCGAAGTAGTTTTCATAAGACCACACGATGCCGTTTACTTTTCCGTGCTGCTGCAGGCACCGGATGGATTGCAGCAAAGAATCACTCGTCACAATCGCAACTGTCTGATCCGGAAATTCTTCCTCAAGATGATCAAGGTATTCAATCGCTTTTTGAGCTCGTTCCCAGATATCATCGCCATGATATTTTGTCCTGATGCAAAGCGGATCTTTCAGTATTTCACAGCGAAGTTCTTCAGTACTTGCCACGGATTCGAGATCTCCGAAAAAAATCTCATCAAAAACCGGAAGGGTTACGTGCTGATATAGTTCCGGAAAAAGAATTTCCGCCGTCTGAATTGTCCGTTTTTTGGTCGAAGACATCACGACATCCGGTCGGATTCCGATATATTTTGCTGCTTCCTTCGCCTGCCGTTCCCCCTCTTTGGATAAGGGCAGATCCATTCCGCACAGATCTTTTTCATTTGCTTCCGACCTTGCATGCCGGATGAGATAAATCGCAGTCATGTCTGAATTATACGCAAGAAAGCAGAAGATGGCAAATTTCCGGCTGATTGAAAAAGAAATTCCCTTTTAGTATAATATTTACTTTGAAAAGAGGTGGATTTTGGATAAATTTTTTTGCGACGGAAGCTATGAAGAGGATTTAAGAGAGTATACCGAGCTGGTGGTACAGAAATACGGAGTATCATCCCCGGCGGCCCAGCGCGAGATACGATGCCTGGCTGATGCAGGGAATACCGTGGCCGGGAAGCTTTTTGCCGACCAGGTATTTTACTTAAGACTGCTCAGAAAATATCCTTACCGGGAGGCGTTTTCGCTGTATCTTAAAACCGCCGATATAAGGATTTCCGGGGACGGAGTATGGAGCTGCGGCGGTGCGGCCTATCCGCTGTCCTTCTGGATGCTGGGATACTACCTTGTGAATTACAGGAAAAGTTCATCCTTGCTGAAATGCGAGGAAATTGAGGCCATAGAGACAATGCCTGAGAAGGAGCGTTTACTTACCGCCATGGAGCTGGCCGTTTCCTGCATCAAATACGTGAAAGCACCGGGAGCGGTGAATCTGGCGGGAAGGATACTTCAGGAGGCAGCAGAGGATGAGGCTTTATTTGAAGCCCTGAAGCCTTTTGTTATTGAAAGGCTTATCGGAAAAGAATTTTCCGGCTTTTCCGTCTGCGGAGCGGCAGAAAAGGCCTCCGACTGCGCCGCGCTTTCGGAACTGTTTTTTGAGGAGGCGGTTAAAGAAGGTTATGTATATGCCTGTAACAACCTGGCGGCCAGAGAGGCTGACCGGCTTCTGCAGGGCGGAGGGCAGGACGCGGCAAAGACAAAGGAAAGCATCGAACGGTATATAAATTATCTCAGGCTTTCCGCAGACAAATATGAACCCTATGCCGCAAACCGTCTGGGACTTTTCTATATCACCGGGGAAATATCCTCCCCGGCGGGAAGGCTTGTTTCAAGAGAATATGTCAATTTTGCCCTGGCAAAGGAATATTTCCTGAAGGCCACGGTTTATCCGGACGTCAATTCGGCCTGGGCGTTTTTTAATCTGCTCAAATATTTCCAGAAGGATTTTGATCAGGATCTGGAAAAGATTAATGAATATATGGATTATATAAAGGAGCTTAATCCGGAGGTATACGACCTGACTATGGAGCTGTAGATTTTACAGCACCGGCAGAGGCTGTAAAATTGTCTGTGGCCGCAATAACATTATCGCACCAGACATCGAATTCTTCATCGTCCGGCTGACAGTCCTTATGGGACAGTACATATTCCACGGTGCGCCGGATCCCCTCTTTCGCCGTTATCTCTGCTTTGAAGCCGGGAACCAGCCCCTTTATTTTGGAATTATCGAAGACAACCGAATTGGCCTTGTCTCCGATGAGGCCTCCCAGAAAATCATATTCCCTGCCGAGTATTGCAAGCGTCTCCGATGAGATAAATCTCGGCTTCAGCTCTGTGCCTATGGTGTCTGCGATATAGCCGTAGATTTCATTCCAGCTTACACTTTCGTCAGAAGTGATATGAAAAGCTTCTCCGATTGCCCGGGGATTCCCGATAAGACCGGCATAAGCCCTGGCAAAATCCGAATTATGCGTTATCGTCCAGAGAGAAGTTCCGTCTCCGTGAATGATCACAGGCTTTCCGTCCCTGATACGTTTCAGAACCTGCCAGCTTCCTTTTTTTCCATGAACTCCGAGGGGCACCTTTCTTTCATCATAGGTGTGGCTCGGGCGAACCACCGTTACCGGAAATCCATTTTCTTTATAACGGCTGAACAGATATTCTTCACAGGCTTTCTTCTTCCGTGAATATTCCCAGTAAGGATTTTCGAGCGGCGTCTCCTCGGTTATGATATAACCCTGCATCGGCTTTCTGTATGCAGATGCGGAGCTGATGTAGATAAACTGTCCGGTTTTACCCGCGAACAGCCTGTAGTCCCGTTCGAGCTGCGCCACTTCGAAGCCGATAAATTCACCTACGCAGTCAAACTCCATGCCCTCGAGTTTTTTGGAGGCATCAGCCTCATTGTTAATGTCGCAGCGGATAACATGAACGTTGTCCGGCAGGTTATCGTTTCTGTTTCCCCGGTTCAGGAGATACAGCTCTTCCCCGCGTTCGGCAAGGAGCCTCGTTATGGCCATGCTGATTGTCCCGGTTCCTCCGATAAAAAGAATTTTCATAAAATGTACCTCGCTGTCAGTTAATCATTTCAGAAAAAGTATACATCATTCCCCCTGCGTACACAATAATTACAGCCGGTATTGCAGGGATCTGTCCTGCAGCAAATTGAGACATTGCCGGTCATCAGGTTGCCCTTTTGAAGAAGATGCGATAGTATTAATACACGGTGTTCACAGGAAAACCGGATCGGGGATATCGTCAGATCGGAGAACAGGCAATATGTACTGGTATGCTTTGGTTGGGGTGCTTGCCCTTATGGAAAAAATTAGAGGTTGCTTCTGATAACTGTGATTATGATGCTACCCGGAAGCTTCTTGAATCTTAGATTTTTTATTCCCCCTCTTGCCCTCCACTTTATGATGTGCTATACTACATTTTGAGTTAAGCAAGGGAGGGAACCACAACATGGTGTTATGCACATGCAATGAATGCAGGTTTATGTTTCCGGGAAGTCTGCGGATGAACTGTCCGGACTGCGGTGCAAAGGACACGCGGCTTGCCACGAAAGAAGAGAAGGAAGAATACCTTCGTTACCAGAGGGAATTTTATCCTCAGGGCAAAACGGCATAAACCGGGAATCAACAGCTTGATGAAGACGCACGGAAAGGAGCCTCGGATAAGGGGCTCTTTCCTGCGTTTCGGGACTTTTTCCGTGCAGGAGAGAAATACGACAAATGGCGATTGCTGGCTTACTTCTTGGACTGACAGGACTTTTAACTTCCGTGGTTTTTGTGGGGCTTCTGCCCGGAGCCGTCGGACTGGTGCTTTCTGTTGTTTCAAATAATAAAAAAAGGAGCGGTACCGCAATTGCGGGAATTGTGGTTTCTTCTCTGGCCGTACTGATTCCTTTTGTGCTGATTTTTTTATATTTTTCCGCTCCTCCCGCTGAACAGGAGAAATACGGCAAGGTTGCAGGGACTCTGTTTTTAAACCTCCTTCCCGGAGAGAGTTTTGAAGCTTCTGAGGAACCGGAACCGGTTTTACCGGAAACGCCGCCGGAAGAAGCGGAAGCTGAAACGTCCGGTGAGGAGGGAGCTCCGGAAAGCGGTGAAACGTCGGAATCCGTTTCGGAGGATACTGCAAAAGAAGCATATATTCCGCCGGATGAGGGCTCTCTGACAATTCCGGAGGCCCTGACGGAACGCACGGGCTTTGAGCCTGTTCGCTCTGATATTGAAACGGTTTCTGACGAAGAGGCGGAACGGCTTGAGAATGAGCTTTCTTACGGTGAAACCGGTGATGAACTGGAGTTTGACCCATATATATATCCATATTATGCGATGCTCAATGAGAAGGAGCAGCATGTCTACCGGCAGCTTTTTGCAAACTCAAATGCACTCATAAAGCGCTTCCGCTGCGTGGAGGACGACATTTCCGAGGATGGGCTCTACCGGGCGTTTTCGGCTCTGGTTCAGGATCACCCGGAGCTTTTCTGGATGAATACGGCCTATTCCGGGCGATATAAAAATAACGGAACCTGCCTTGAACTGGATCTCAGCTTTAACCGGACAGCGGATAATCCGGAAGAGGAAAAAGCGAGATTTGAGGAAGCGGCAGAAAAGCTCCTTTCCGGGGCGAGACAGAAGGGGAGCGATTCAGAGGCTGAAAGGTATGTTCATGACGCCCTCGCGGAGCAGAACCGCTACAGCAAAGGTGCGGAAATGAATCAGAGCGCCTACAGCGCGCTGGTGAACGGCAGCACGGTCTGCGCCGGTTATACCAGGGCTTTCCAGTATGTTATGCAGAAGCTGGGACTGCCCTGCTATTATTGTTCGGGATATGCCGGAGAAAACCACGCCTGGGATATAATCGGACTGGATGACGGCTTTTATAACGTAGATGTGACCTGGGACGATACAGACGACTCCCGTGTTTCAAATTATGATTTTTTCAACAAAACGGATCGGGATTATTCCACAAATCACGTGCGGCGTGAGCTCTCGGTAAAACTCCCGCCCTGCAACGCGGAGCAGTACCGGGAACCGGAAAGTAAGGCTGAAGAGCCTGTCCGGGAAGAGACTCCTGCGCAACATTCCCTTCCCACGCTGGAGGAACGGGGATATTCCGAGGCTGATGTGCTTCATGATATGGACAGCTACTATGATGACTGTTACAACCAGATAGTGTCCCGCGGGGCAGGCACTTATGAGTTTACTAACGTGATAGAAGGAGAGGAGCTTTTCCGGCAATGGAACGATGCCTACGACCGGGGAATTACCGGAAGGGCTTTTTCCAGGCGCGCCCTTGAAGAGGTCGGCGGCAGCGCCTTTCATGAAACCGTTGTACCGGAGAAGCTTGCCGGCGGACGGTATCTGCTTACCCACAGGGTTACACTCTACTGAAGGATGGCGGGAAAAACCGGAATATTGATAAAAAGCCTGCCACGTTGTAAAATTCAGGCATCGGAATCATTTTCAAAAACAGATCCCGGGGAAATGCTCATAAATACCATAAGAAAGGAAAAATATGGATAACTACAGAATTGATACAAAATGCGTTCAGGGGGGATATACTCCGGGAAACGGGGAGCCCAGACAGATTCCCATCATCCAGTCCACAACCTTTAAATACGATACCAGCGAGGACATGGGGAAGCTTTTCGATCTGGAAGCTTCGGGCTATTTTTATACCAGACTTCAGAATCCTACAAACGATTATGTGGCGGCGAAAATTGCCGCGCTTGAGGGCGGAACGGCGGCGATGCTGACCTCCTCCGGACAGGCTGCCAATTTCTTCGCCCTGTTCAATATCTGCGAAACCGGCGGACACATAGTTTCTTCTTCTTCCATTTACGGGGGAACCTTTAATCTGATTTCCGTTACAATGGCAAAAATGGGGATAGAGGCAACCTTTGTTTCGCCTGATTGTTCCGTGGAGGAGCTGAACGCTGCCTTCCGGGAAAACACAAAGGCGGTTTTCGGAGAAACCATAGCAAATCCCGCCCTCACAGTCCTGGATATCGGGAAATTTGCCGAAGCCGCGCATTCCCACGGCGTACCGCTCATAGTTGATAACACCTTTCCTACACCGGTTAACTGCCGGCCCATCGAATGGGGAGCCGATATCGTGACCCATTCCACAACGAAATATATGGACGGACACGGAGTCGCTGTGGGCGGCGCCATAGTGGATTCCGGAAAATTCGACTGGATGGCCCATAAGGATAAATTCCCGGGGCTTACCACTCCGGATGAATCCTATCACGGTATAACCTACGCGGAAAAATTCGGCAAGGAGGGAGCGTTTATCACAAAATGCACCTCCCAGCTTATGCGCGATTTCGGCTGCATCCAGTCTCCGCAGAACGCGTTTTATCTTAATCTGGGTCTTGAATCCCTGCATGTGCGGATGCCGAAGCACGTGGAAAACGGCCAGGCGGTTGCGGAGTTTCTGGAAAAGCATCCGAAGGTTAAGAGCGTGAGCTTCCCCGGACTTAAAAGCGACCCTTATTATGAAATTGCGAAGAAGTATATGCCGAAGGGCGGCTGCGGAGTGGTCTCCTTTGAGCTCGACGGAGGAAGAGAGGCTGCAGGGGCTTTTATGAAGAAGCTTAAGCTTGCGGCCATTGAAACACACGTGGCCGATGCCAGAACCTGCTGCCTGAATCCCGCCACTTCGACACACCGTCAGATGACGGATGAGCAGCTTAAGGCTGCCGGCATTCCGGCGGGACTCATACGTGTATCCTGCGGACTTGAGGACAAAGAGGATCTGATCGCGGATTTGAAGCAGGCGCTGGAATAAACCACGCAGTCGGAGCAGAAGGGAAGAAAGAACGCCATGAAGAAAATCGGTTTTGACAATGACAGATATCTGAAGATTCAGTCCGAGCATATCCGGGAGCGGATCGCGAAGTTCGGGGGAAAGCTTTATCTGGAATTCGGGGGGAAGCTTTTTGACGACTACCACGCCTCAAGGGTTCTGCCGGGGTTTCTTCCGGACAGTAAAATAAATATGCTTGTTCAGCTGAAAGAGGATGTGGAAATCGTTCTGGTCATTAATTCCGGGGATATAGAAAAAAACAAGGTGAGGGGAGATCTGGGCATCACCTATGATATGGACGTGCTGCGGCTTATTGACGCATTCCGCGGCTACGGTCTGTTTGTCGGAAGTGTGGTCATGACCCGCTTTGAGGGACAGGAAAGCGCCCTTGCCTACCAGAAAAAGCTGGAGGCTCTCGGGGTGAAGGTCTACCGTCATTACAGCATTCCCGGCTACCCCAGCAATATTCCCCTGATAATCAGTGATGAAGGATACGGAAGGAACGAATATATCGAAACCCAGCATTCCCTTGTTGTTGTGACGGCGCCTGGACCCGGCAGCGGGAAAATGGCTGTCTGCCTGTCCCAGCTCTACAACGAGCACTGTCACGGAGTCAAGGCGGGATATGCAAAATTCGAGACCTTCCCGGTTTGGAACCTGCCCCTGCAGCATCCGGTGAATCTGGCTTATGAAGCCGCAACGGCGGATCTGAACGACGTCAATATGATAGACCCCTACCATCTGGAGGCTTACGGAGAGACGACGGTGAACTATAACCGGGATATCGAAGTCTTTCCGATCCTCAATACCATGTTTAAGAAAATATACGGGGAATCCCCCTATAAATCCCCTACGGATATGGGCGTCAATATGGCCGGGAAATGTATTGTGGACGACGAAGCGGTCAAAGCGGCGGGAAAACAGGAGATCATCCGCCGGTACTTTAAAGAACGCTGCGAGATGCGTCGGGGAACCGGAACCCAGGAGTGCGTGAACAAGCTGGAGCTGCTGATGAAAAAGGCGGATATTTCCACCGGTGACAGAAGTGTTGTCGCTGCCGCCAATCTGAAGGCTGAGCTTACGGGAGCTCCGGCGGCGGCAATAGAGCTTCCGGACGGACGGGTGGTTACCGGGAAGACAACGCCTCTTATGGGGGCATCCAGCGCCATGCTTCTGAACGCTTTAAAAACACTGGCGGGGCTGGACGATGAACTGGAGCTTATTGCCCCGACCATCGTGGAACCTATTCAGCACCTGAAGGTGGAGCATCTGGGTAACCAGAATCCGCATATGCATATAAACGAGATACTGATCGCGCTCACGATCTGTGCATCCACCGACGAAAAGGCGGAGCTGGCAATGGAGCAGCTTGAAAAGCTTAAAGGCTGCGAGGTGCACTCCTCCGTTATACTTTCAAGCCAGGATGAAAACACCTTCCATAAGCTGGGAGTAAATCTGACCTGTGAACCGCACTACCAGACCAAAAAGCTGTTTCACAGGTAAAAGGCATGCAGACACAAAACAGAGAGGGGAAAGATGCAGGAATATCGGCCGGTTAAAGAGGGAAAGGTTCGGGAAATTTACGATGTCGGGGAGGCGCTTATCATGGTGGCTACCGACCGTATATCCGCCTTTGATGTAATACTGAAAAACAAAATCGAAAACAAGGGTGTGATTCTGACCCGGATGTCCAGGTTCTGGTTTGAGCTGACCCGTGATGTGATACCGAATCATATGTTAAGCACCGACAATTCGGATATGCCGGAATTTTTCCGGAGCAGCGAATTTGAAGGAAGAAGCATGCTGGTGAAGAAGCTGACCATGCTTCCTGTCGAGTGCATAGTGCGGGGGTATATCACGGGAAGCGGCTGGGAGAGCTATAAAAAAACCGGGAAGGTCTGCGGAATATCACTGCCGGAGGGACTTAAGGAGTGCGATAAGCTCCCGGAACCCCTTTTTACTCCCAGCACAAAGGCAGACCTCGGGGATCACGATGAGAATATCAGCTTTGAACAAAGCGTCGGAGTCCTGGAAAGGGACTTCCCCGGCAAGGGGGCGGAATATGCCGCCTGCATAAGGGATGCCACTCTTGCCCTTTACAGGAAATGTGCGGACTATGCGAGAGAGCGGGGGATTATCATCGCCGATACCAAGTTTGAGTTCGGTATTGACGGGGAAGGAAATGTCATACTGGCGGATGAGATGCTGACTCCCGACAGCAGCCGTTTCTGGCCTCTTGAGGGCTATGAGCCCGGACGGGCGCAGCCCTCTTTTGACAAACAGTATGTCAGGGACTGGCTGAAGAAAAATCCGGACAGCGGCTATGAGCTTCCCCGGGACGTGATTGAAAAGACTATCGAAAAATATGAAGAGGCCGGGCGGCTTCTCGGCTGCTGAGGAAGCCGGTGGAAAAGCGGATTTTTGCAGTGGGGATCGGTCCGGGGGACGCATCGGAAATGACCCCGGAAGCGGATCGGGCTCTGAGGCAGAGTCAGGTCATTGCGGGATATCCCGTGTATATTGAGCTTGTGCGGGACCGGTATCCCGATAAAGAGTTTCTGACTACACCCATGGGGGAGGAAATAAAGAGATGCCTCCTCTGCTTTGAGGAAGCGGAAAAGGGGCGGATTGTTTCCCTTGTTTCAGGAGGGGATGCCGGAGTCTACGGGATGGCGGGACCTCTTCTGGAGCTTTCCGAAAAATACCCGGACGTAGAGATTTCCGTGATCCCGGGAGTGACGGCAGCCCTTGCGGGAGCGGCGCTTTTGGGAGCCCCGCTGACTCATGATTTCTGCGTTATAAGCTTAAGTGATATTTTAACTCCACAGGAACTTATAGAACGCCGTCTTCGCGCGGCGGCGGAAGGGGATTTCTGCATAGTACTTTATAATCCGGGGAGCAGAAAGCGGCCCGAAGCCCTGAAGAGGGCGGCTGAGGTTCTGCTTGAAAGCATGGAGCCGGAGAGGCCGGCCGGGATTGCCGAAAACATCGGCCGGGCCGGGAGCAGCTCCGGAATATGCACTCTGCGGGAGCTTCTGGACGTTCCGGTAAATATGTTCATGACGGTTTTCGTGGGGAATTCACAAACTGCAATAATCGGAGGCCGGCTCGTCACTCCGCGGGGATACGGCCTTAAGGTTACATAAAATTAAAATGTGTCTTTATTGTGGCCAAGAGTCATGGTATAATCTGATTTAAAGCAGGAGGAAATCGGATTATAAATGACATTTCTGGAAACGGTTATCTGTCTCATAATATTGCGCTGTGACTCATATTTAAGCAGCCGCGGAGTTCAGAACAGTCTGGAACGCTTTCCTGCGCTGTCGGCCTTTGTTTCCCGCATCAGGGAAGAGGATATTAAAAACTGGGCCGGAGTTACGAAAACCCGCTCTTCTCTTACGGTGCCGGAGCAGCGTTATCTTTCCCTCCTTGCGATGATGAATTCGGATACCGTGCTTCAGTCCCTTCTGGACTTGTGTATGGCGGTCTTTGTCTGCCCGGAATTCGATGCTTATCTTGTTCACCATTTCGGCTATTCGGTCAATATCCACCTTGCTTTTATATTGGAAAACACTTCTTTTCCTGATGAAACGGAGATTCTGCAAAGACTGAGCGCGGTCCGGAAAATCTGTGACGTGGACGAAAAGGCTTCTCCTCTGCAATATGCGGCTCTGTCCATAGACGAACGCACTTTTGCCTGGCTTTCGGGGGACGACGCCCTGAATCCGTATATTTCGGATTTTACGGAGCTTTTCAGATACAAAGACGGAAAAGAGCTTAATGAACCCTTCGTAAACACGGAGCAGATAAAAAAGGGAGAGAAATTCTTTAAACACGGCGGAAAGGTTCTGCAGATATCCGGCAGGGGAGGGCGGCGGTTTGCGGCCCGCAGGATAGCAATGTCGGCAAAGAAGGACTTTCTCTTTCTGAATATAGCGGATCTGTTTTCCGGGCCTGACAGAGACAGTCTGAAGATATTAAAAGACGCCCTTATACGGGAGGCTCTTTTTGACGGAGCGGGAATCTGCATTTTTGGAATAACTCCCCGTTTTATCATGGGGGGCGAGGGAGTCCGCGACAGGGAAAGGCATCGGACGGTACGGGATCTGGAGGTGCTTGAGCGACTTCTCTTTACCCCGGTTATTTCCGAAGGAATCCCCCTTATTCTTATAAGCGATGAACCGGTGCTCCTTATAAAACGGCTTGAATACAGCGAGTATCTCCTCCTGGAGCTTCCGGAGCGGTTGGACTATGCGTCGAGACTGGTGCTGTGGAAGGGCTTTTCGAAGCTCTATGGCCTGAAGACTGATCCGGGAGATTTCGCCACAAAGTATCAGCTTAACGCAAGTGAAGTTTCCGGGGTGTTAAGGAGCTTTTCCGAGCGGCGGGGAGATAAACCGGGCGAAGGAAACGATGATGAGGAGATGTTAAACCGCATAAGCATCGAGCTGCTGGGAAAGGAACAGGATACCGGCAGGGTCATCTATCCTTCGGTGCGTCTTGACGATGTTAAGATAAAGCAGGAAACCAGGGCTGTTTTAAATGATGTCGTAAACAGTGTCAGGGCGAGCTCCCTCCTCCTGGACACCTGGGGCTTAAGGGAAAATTACCCCTACGGCAGATGCGTGAGCCTTCTGCTTTCAGGCCCTCCGGGAACGGGAAAAACCATGACGGCAAACGCCATTGCCGGTGAGCTGGGGATGCCGCTTTACCAGATAAACCTCTCAAATATTGTGGACAAATATATCGGAGAGACGGAGAAAAATCTCGAGAAGGCTTTTTTATACGCCGAAAAGACAAATACTGTGCTTTTTTTTGACGAGGCGGACTCGCTTTTCGGCACCCGCAGTGAAGTTCATGATTCAAAGGACCGCTATGCCAATACCGAGATATCCTATCTTCTCCAGAGGATCGAGGCTTTTGACGGCGTCGTTATCATGGCCACGAATATCAAGGGCAATATTGATCCGGCGTTTATCAGACGTATCCGCTATGTGGTACGGTTCGAAAATCCCGATGAAAAATTAAGGAAAGAGATCTGGGAGAGCTGCCTTAAGGACAGTATTCCTCACGGGGAGATAGACCTGGATTATCTTGCCTCTCAGTTCGATAAATTCACGGGCAGTGTTATAAAGACAGTGTTTCTCAACGCCTGTGCCTTTGCGGCGGGGAGGGAAGAGAGCCTTGAAATGAAGCACCTTGTCCACGCGCTTAAGCAGGAGCTGGAGAAGGCCACGTCCGTATCTTTTTCGATGGATGCTCTTGGAAAATATTCATTTTTGTTGTAAAATTATGTCAACTATTTGTCCGCCTGATCGATAAGGATCTGATTGGAGGAAGAAAGATATGGCCCCCAGAGCCACAAGCTTCGAAAGTGCATACGCAAAAACCCC
>JAILBQ010000112.1 GCA_024680815.1 Lachnospiraceae bacterium
ATTATGTTAACCTGTTATCTCTTCAGGTTCACCCGGTCCTCCAGCATCGTGTCGGATCCCGTGATCATACGGCTGTTGGCCTGGAAGCCTCTCTGGGTGGTGATCATCGTCGTGAATTCCTGGGAAAGGTCCACATTGGACATTTCCAGCTGTCCGGTGTTCATTGAGCCGCCGTCCGCCGTGATGTCGCCTACGATCGCGTCGCCGGAGTTCATTGTGGCCGTATAGAGATTGTCGCCCTCTTTGTTTAAACCGGCGGCGTTGGAGAAGGTGGCCACCGCTATCTGGCCTAAGAGCTTGGACTGGCCGTTGGTGTAGGTACCGGTGATCTGGCCGTCCACGGCGATGGAGATATTGGAAAGCTCACCCACGGGCCAGCCGGCGCCTTCTGTGGAATCCACGGTGCCCTTGCCGCCGCTGATGGTGGAGTTGCCGTTGTGGCCCACGTTGATAAGGGTGGAGAGATCCATGGTCATATTATCCATCTCTCCCTTGAAATAAGGATTCAGGCCGCCCATGGTAATGGTCAAGTTCTGCTCCTTGGTTGTGGGGTCAGGCTCGGGAAATGTTAGTTTTCCTGTGTTCTTGTCAAATGTAATAACTTTCGTAGATGCTCCCATGGAAATCACGGGAGGCGTACCTGTAGAAACCTTGGTGGGCTTCAGATCACCTGCGGCTGCCAGTGCGTCAATTTTCTCTTCGGTACTCATCTCGGTTCCGTCAGCCTTTACAAAGATGGTTTTTCCATCGGAATCAAAAATATCGGTTATGGTCACGGAATAACCGCTCTTACCGGCTCCGGGCGGATCTTCAGTTGTTACGCCAGGCTTGATCGAATACTGGGCCGTATAGCTGTATCCTTTGCTGTCATAGAAAGGTACCGTCACTATCTGGCCCTTTGCGGTATTAAGCGCCGGAGATTCCGCGTCCAGAATACCTGTCATATAGGACTTGACAGTCTTGCTGGCCGGGCTGTTGGAATTGGCCTCGCTCATGATCGTAAGCTTCTTTAACTGGGAGGTATCTATTTCCGTTGTCTTTGCCTCCCCGTCTCCGGTTTCCATTGTGCCATATCCCATAACCACATATCCGTTGGTGGACATGCAGAGGGTTCCGTCGGCGTCCACGTTGAAGGCGCCGGCCCTTGTGTAGTAATTGGAGGCGCTGACTCCGTCGCTGACGATAAAGAAGGAATTTCCGTTAATCTTGATATCAAAGGGGTTTCCGGTGTTTTCCACGGCTCCGCCCTGGGTTATGGAGGTGGCGATGGAACCGGTGGTGACGCCTAAGCCGATCTGCTTGGGGTTGATACCGGCACGGCCCGTGTTGGGATTGGGGCCGGAGGCGTTCTGGGTGTTCTGGTAAAGAATATTCTGGAAGGTCATGGACGAGGATTTGTAGGCCACGGTGTTAACGTTGGCGATGTTGTTACCGATAACGTCCATTCTTGTCTGGTGGGTTCTCAGACCCGCAACTCCCGAGAAAAGTGATCTCATCATAAGGCAGTTCCTCCTAAAAATTTAAGCTATGACGGCTCCGTCAATATTTGAAAACACGTTGTCCTTTGTTTCTTCGGCATTCATCGCGGTCACCACGGTGCGGCTCCCCGTATTCATAATGAACGCCATATCATCTACCATGACCAGCAGGTCGTTTATTCCCTTGCTTTCCGCCCTTTCCGTGGCCTCCCGCAGCCTCTTTATGGCTGCGTCGTCAACGTCCATGTTCCGGTCCGTAATCCGCTGCATCGCGTGCTTTGAAAACCGAAGATCCGGCATAGCCGCGCGTTCCAGCTCCTTGGCGGAAAGAATGTCGGCAAAGGAGGCTTCCCTGCCGCCCTGCTTTGTCTTGTCGGAAGTGCCGTTTCTTAAAAGCTTTTCGGCCGCTTCGTTAATTGAAAGAAAATTATTTTCAACCTTCATAGTATCAGCCCTCCGTGGCAGGTGTTGTATTTTCTCCTCCCGTGACAGGTGTTGTATTTTCGCCTCCTGTGGCAGGTGTTGTGCTCTCATTGCCCGTGGAGGGTGTGGAGCTTCCGCCTCCGGTGCCGGTTCCTGTCTCTTTCTCATCAAGGCTGAAGCCCAGCTCCGCCAGACGGTTTATATAGCTGTTCAGGCCCTGTGCCATCTCCGGAGACAGGAAGCTCTTCTCATAGTTGGACATTGCGTTATAGGAATCTCTGAGAGTCTTAATCGCGTCCACATAGCTTCCGGCGTTATTCGCGTTGATGGCCTCCAGCTTCGGCAGCTGGGCATAGGTCTTGGCCCAGGTCTCCGCCAGGGTATAGGCCGAAGCATATTCATCATCCCACACCTGCTGGATATCGTCAAGGTCATAGAGCTCATCGCCCACCGAGACATAGACGCTTCTGCCGCCGCTCTTCTGCACCACCTTGTCCACTGTTCCGGTAAATTCGGTGGTAACTCCGGTTGTGGCATCGGTCTTGTTAATGGTCACCATCTTGCCCACCAGGGAAGTGGCTCTGGCAAGGTCTGTGGACTTTGCCATGTTCTGCATCTGCTCCAGCTCCGAGAAGGTGGCAAGCTGGGAAACATATTCGGTATTGTTCGTGGGCTCCAGGGGATCCTGATACTGCATCTGGGCCACCAGGAGCTGTAAAAACTGTTCTTTATCGACGGAATTGACTTCTTCCGCGGTCTGCTGGTCGATGGTCTTTTTCACCGCCCGGCTCTCGCCCTGATTTTCAATCTGTCCGTCTTTAATAATCGCTGATACGCTCATTTTTTCATCCTTTCTCTTATGCCTGGAAGTCCAGCCTGTTCCCGCTCAGCTCCATCATTCTGCGGGTAAGCTGTTCGGCTTCCGTCATGCCTTCAACTGAGAGGTCGCCCTCTTCGGCATCATCATCAAAGAGAATCCGTCTCATACGCCGGGACTGCTGCTTTCTGGCTTCTTCCATGGCCTGTTCTCCGGCCTGGTTGTTTTCCTGCATGAAATTCTGCTCAAAGCCTCTTTCCCGGAGAGTGACCTCCACGCTTTCAACCCGGATGCCCTGCTGCTCGAGATTCTGTTTGAGCTCCGCCGCCTGCGACTGCATTACCTCGCGCACGTGGGAGTTTTCGGCCTCGAACTGAGCTGTGAGTGCTCCCGCCTTCATGGTCAGGTGCATCTCCACCCTGCCGAGATTGGCCGGGTTAAGCTGCATCTCCAGAGACTGGGAAACATCCGTTATTCTAACGCGGATCTCATTCTCGATCTGGTTAATAATGTGTTCAACATCGGTATAGGATGAGGTGAAATTCGATTCGATCCCCGACACAGCGTTTTCCACTGCGTTCGTGAGATTCTGTTGAAACAGGTTCACCTGCGGGGTGGAATCGGAGGAATCGTGCCTTGCATGAGCGCCGCCCTCTTCCCTGCCGCCGGTATCTGCCCTGTCGGCCTCGTGGGTACTCTCCGTCCTGTCTGCGACTACTTTCAGTCCTTCGTTCTCCTCCGGCTGTCTGTCCGGCTCGAGTTCCTTTCTTTCAGACTTTACGGCTTCCGCTGGGGTCCTTACCGTTTCTTCAAAAGTAGTGTCCGCATCTTCGATGCTGCCATCCTGTATTAAGTTGTTCTTAAGCTCCTCCGGCGCCTTTGCTTCTGTTTCAGTCTCCGCCTCCAGCTCCGCTTCCTCCGGCTTTCCGGTAATCCGTGTCATGGTTTCGACAAATTCTTCCGGCCTGAGGTTCAATTCGCTTTGGAGCTCTTCTCCCGCCTGACGGGTGAGAGTCGTGATTTCCTGAACCGTTTCGTAAAGGTTTTCGTCTGCTATCACGGCGGAAATATCATTTCCGGTTTCTTCCGCCACTACCTGGGGGATTACCTTCGGATTCAGAAGATCCATCGCCGTAAGTCCCAGGGTTTCCAGAAGTCCTTCCAGCTCCTCCTCCGGAATGTCGAGGATTGCCGCCACCTCCTTTAAAAGCTTCTGAGCTTTTTCGGTTACGGCTCCCTTTGTTTCCTCTGCCGTCTTTTCGGTTCCCTCTGCCGTCTCCTTTGTTTCGGTATTCGTCCCTGAATTTTCCGCCTGTTTCCCGTTTTCCGTCTTCGGCTTTTCTTCGGCCTTCTGTTCCGCTACGGGGGCTTTGTCTTCCGTGCCTGCCGTTTTCGGTTTCCGGTTGCTTCCGTTTCCGGTATCAGCAGCCCTGCTGCTTACCGGGAGGTCGGTCACCGTCTGCGACTTCTGAACCGTTCCCAGAAGATCCGTGAAGGAGCCTTCCGCTTTTCCCTCCGGCTGAAGCGATCCCGCGTTTGCCTGAACCAGAACCCTGTCAGCCAAAGCGGGCGATCCGACACTTAAAACTGCCATAATACCTCCTTCCTGTCTGATCAGATATATTTACTTCAAATGCTATATCGGCCTGTCAGGGCAAATAAATAACCCCAATTCCGAGGATTTTACGCGGCCATCCGTTGCCGCGAAAAAACCGGCATTTTTAAGGTGCTGTATTGGAGCTTGCCGAATTATCCGAGGCAGTCTCCTCCGGCTCCGGTGTTTCCGGTATGGAAGGAATATAGGGCTCTGCAGCGGAGGAGGGCACCTCTGTGGAATTTTCCGCAGGCTCCATGACCTCGGTGATCTGGCCCGCCACCTCCGCGTCCATGGCCCCGAGAATGGCTCCTCTGGCATCCGCACCCATGGCTCCCAGAATCTTCGCCGACAGACGGATATCGCCCCTCATGACCTGAGACTCGAAAATCCCAGCTGCCTGCTTTGCCTTCATGGCGGAATAGGCCTTTGCGTAGTTTTGCAGCTCCTCGTCCGCCTGTTCCTTTGCCACCACCTGCTTATACAGAATCTCCGCATTCACCGGATCTATCTGCTCATAAAATTTACGGTATTCGTTTATATCCGGAGCATTATCCCCGAAAACAACCTCGTTGTAGTATTCGTCCCGGATTTTTTCGAAGGCCACCTGATTATCCCGGAAAGTGGCAAGTCTTGAATTTTCCTCCTGCAGATCGGCAAGGCTCTGTCTGGTGGCGCTCAGCTCCTCCTCTTCCAGAAGAAGTGTCGTCTCCAGCTCCTTTATACGGGCTACCGCGTCCTCAACATTGTCATAGCCCGCGTATTGATCCTCTTCGCCCGGAATGCCGTTTCCGCTGGCGGTCAGGGAATATCCCGGCAGAATCCGGTTCACCCCGGGAACGTTTTTTAAAATCGGAGTGGCCACATTGCTTCCGAAGCCGCCCACATCCAGCTTGATAAGGAGGGCCAGGATGGCCAGCCATATCATCACGATAAAGACTGTCACCAGAATAACCGATAAGAGTCCCGAATCCTCGTCGTCTTCCTCGAGGTTTTCCATCCCCTCCTGATCCTTGCCCTTTTTCTTATCCTTTTTCTTATCCTTCTTCGGCTTCTTTCCTTTTTGCTCGGAATCCTCCAAAGCGGGAATTTCTTCCTGTGCCATGCAAACCTCTTTCTGATCTCACCCCGTCATTCATCAGGGTTTTTATTTCCATATACATAGCTTGTAAGCTCGTCGATGGCCTTTGACTCCGCGGCCAGCTCATCCTTTTTAAACTGTTCAAAGGCCTTTTCACGGAGCTTTTCCTGAGCCTTCCGTTCCATCATGACCTCTTCGAGCTTTGCCCTGACCTCGTCCAGCTTTTTGTTTTCCTTTTCCACGACCTTCTGCTGATCCGCAATCAGGTATTTCATGGTCGTGATACGCTCGGCATTCAGCTTAAGATCCGCGATGGTGACGGTTTCTCCGACAGAGGAGCGGCTTTCCTCCTCATAGCGTTCCTTCTCGGCTATCAGGGCGTCCCGCTGCTGCTCGGCCAGAGTAAGAGCATGACGCTGCTCGGCATATTTCATCCGCGCCTGCTCCTCAAGCTTCATTTTCAGATTCAGGATATTCTGCATCCTGTAACGGAATCTCGCCATTTATGCGCCTTCCGCAAAGATCCCTTCCATCATGGCAACCTCGTCTTCAAAAGAGAACTTTGAATCGGTAGTCTGCATGAGAAATTCGTTCACCGCATCTATTTTTGCTATTGCATAATCGATATTCGGGTTCGACCCCTTCTGATAGGCGCCGATATTTATAAGATCCTCCGCCTCCTGATAAGTGGCAAGCACATTTTTAAGCCTTCCTGCCGCCGCCTTATGCTCCTTCCCCGCGATCTGGCTCATGCAGCGGGAAATG
>JAILBQ010000116.1 GCA_024680815.1 Lachnospiraceae bacterium
CCGTTACGGATTCGCTCCGACCGCCTATGGCACCTCCGAACCGATAAAGCTGCGGTTCAGGGATGAACAGTATGATAAGATATTGAAGCCGAACGCCACGGGCTCCGGGGAAGAAACCTATGATGCTGACCTGCGCCAGGGGCTGACCTATCATTGTATAATGAGATATCCCAAAACAAACACACACTACGGGTACAACCGCTTCAATACCATGTTTGATTCCGGAAAGGATGTCGGGATCAATCCCAACAATAACGATAACTCAGCGACCTATAAGGTAACAAAGGTAAATGACGGGCAGATCACAAAATATCCTTATGTGCTGGATGATGAGATAGAGGTGACCAATACCCACGCCCAGTATTACCAGCTGAATATGAATGTCGACAGGGATGAGGACGGAATGGGAGATATGGTGGTATGGTACTGCCTGGGGGACGCTCTGAAAAACGGGAAGCCGGTGAGCAGCACGGATCACGGAACCCTGGTGCGGCAGAGAATATACCGCAATTCCAAAAATGATGTCCGGAATAATTATTTTATCTATTCCATGGGGAATGTGACCTATACCGGGCAGGGACACCGGGATTTCTCGAATACCACCGAGGATGAGGCCAAGCTTTTTATAAACACCCTGATCACGGCCTACAGTGCCGGAGTGCGTCCTCCTGAGCTTTCCATACATTTTTCAAAGGATATCCATTCCGGGATCAAGACGACGGAGATCCTGCCCTTCGATACGGCGCTTTTGGAAGAGTCCTTTAACGCCGGCGGCGGCATATCCAACGAGAACATGTATGTGGATAAAAACGCCTATCCGGATTTTGGCAGCGGGGAAGAGAGTGAGGACGGCAGATATCTGACACTGTATTTCCTGCCTGAGGAGATCAATGTTGATGTAGAGGATTCCAGATCCGAGGTGGCCTTTTTCGTAAGCGATTTTACAGGGGAGACGGATCACACAGGCACTGAGGCCGAGGATCTTAAGTATCTGACCGGGGAAAACAGGGATGAGACTGACCCGGTTTACGGGAATTACCTTAAAAATGTGAAGCCGCTTAACGTGGTATCCGTTAAAAAAATAAAAATCACGGGAGAAGAGGTGCCCATAGAGCCATCTGTCATGAACTACCGGGATTATGAAGGGAATATGCACCCAGTCACTAATAAGGGGCTTGTTATGGAGAAGGGCGGGGAGCCCTCAACCTACCAGCTGGATCAGCTCGACGGCTCCACCATGTATTCGGTGACCTATGATCTTAATGAGATCATTTCCCGCACGAAAAAGAAGGTTTCGGAGAACGGCGTCGCCGTTGCCCCTTATCTGGCGGTTCATAATCTTCCGGAGGTATATGTGGTGCTTCACACCCGCACGGTGCAGTTTGCCATGCCCAAGCATGATTACAGCTATGCTGAACTGAAATACGCCCGCGCCCAGCTCTTCCAGCTGGAGTAGGACTGCCTGGCTCCGCATCGGGGCAGGCTGCGCTGCATCTGCCCCGATGCCAGCCTTTACAATCTGGAAGATTCGCATAAAACAAGCGCCGGACTTCTCGCCCGGCGCTTTGCGCATGTTTGTATTGACCTGTCAGGCTTTTGCTGATATGAAAGTTTGGCGAGGGGGATGAGTTATTCTGTAAGGTCACCATACTTTGCTTTGTATTTCGCAATCATAGCTTCAGCTGCGTCGGCTCGTTGACTTTCCTGATCAGCCCTCTGGGATTCCTGGTCAGCCCGCTTGCGTTCTTCTTCAATTTCATATAAATAATCCATTCTGTCAGCTTGTTCTTTCATGTACTCTGACCTCCATATCTCATTATTTCTGGCTTCAATAACGGCCTTGGCTATCTGTGAGGTGAGTCTGCCCTCCACTTTACCGAAACTGATATAGTGGTAAAGCTCTTTCAGCTCTTTCGGGATCTAATCGCCCGTATATGTACAGTTGTAGAAAATCCTCTTTGCACCGTCCTCAAGATAAAGTATATCATTCTCAAGATATCCTGCCTGTTAAGTTTTGGGTTCATAAGCAGGATTTTCATGATAATTAGAAATGATCAAGATTATTGAAGACAGATCATAAGACTGCCCGCCTTACAACCCGCATAGAAAAACTGCTTACAAAAAGAATTATAGCATATGTAAATATATATTTCCATTGAAACCCCATCTGTTTTGTGCTACCATTTTCTTAAGCAGATGGACAGCGTTTCTACAATTCTTAATTCTGATTTCATTCTGAGACAATTCTGAAACTTCTGCTGAAAAAACCAAAAACCAACAAAAAAAGCAGGAGATTTCATGAATTAAATATGCTCAACAAAACAGGAACAGACATAACGGATGAATAAAAGACCAATACGCTTCCGGCTCTTCCTGCCGGCGGAGGCGGGGATTAAACCATTTCCCCCAGCAGCGAGCGGTATCTGGCCAGGAGCTTTCCGGTGTACGCTTTGATCACTTCCGTATCCTTATCTTCGCCCGCCTTTTCCAGCATCGCGGCCAGGTCGGAAAGAGCCGTCGCTCCTATGGTTCTGGCAGAGGATTTCAGAGCGTGAACCTTGACGGTATAGTTCTCCCAGTCTTCCCTGCGATAGTAATCCTCGATTTCGTCCGCCCCTTCACTGATCGTTTCAAAGAAGGTTTTCAGGACGATAAGATATGTCTTTCCGGAGCCGCAGTTCTTAAGCCCCTCCGATGCGTTGATATCCGGACAGTTAAGAAGCCAGGAAGGAAGAGATGAAGGCTCTTCTTTTTTAACGTATTCTTCATCGGATATAGTACGTATCTTTTCGGGCGGAATATAATGGAAGAGCATATCCTCCAGCTGTTTTGAGTTGATGGGCTTTGCCAGATAATCCTTGAAGCCGGCCTTTATATATTCATCTCTGGCTCCGGGCATGGCGTTGGCCGTAAGGGAGATCACGGGAACTCCGGCGGACTGGTTGTCCTTCATTTCATTCATGCGTCTCAGGGTTTCCGGCCCGTCCATTTCCGGCATAAGATGATCCAGAAGAATCAGGTCGTAGGAATTAAACTGCACAAGCTCCAGAGCTTCCGCACCCGATTCTGCGGCGTCCACGGTGATCTTCGTTTTCTTAAGCAGATTCCTTATGACATCCAGGTTTACCTTTGTGTCATCTACCACGAGAATGTGGGCGTCCTCCGCCGTAAACCGTACATGATAATTATAATCCGTTGTTTTCTTAAAGCGCCCGTTCAGCTCTCCGACAGGCTCGCTGTTAATCACGCCCTGAAGGAGTTCAAAGCTGAATACAGAGCCTTCGCCGTAGGCGCTTTCCACTGAAAGGCTGCTTCCCATAAGCTCCAGCAGTTCTCTTGTGATATTAAGCCCCAGTCCGGTACCCTCAATCGTGCGGTTCCGCTTTTCCTCCATCCGTTCGTACTGGACAAAGAGCTTTTTCATGTCCTCGGGGCGGATCCCTATCCCGGTATCCTTAACCGCGACCAGAAGTTTCACGGCAGTGTCGGGGAGGCTGTCGCCGGGGCAGGCTTTGCCCAGAGTGTCCGGGTCGAAGGAGCCGCTTTCCTCAAGCTGCTTTATGGTGAGGGTGACCGACCCTTTTTCCGTATATTTCACTGCGTTTGTAAGGATATTGGTAATGATCTGTTTGATCCGGGTTTCGTCGCCGAAAAGCACGGAAGGAATCGACGGGTCAATATCAAGCTTTATTGTCAGTTTCTTGCTATCGGCTCTGAGCCGGACCATATTGAAAAGATCGTTTATAATCGAAGACAGCTCGTATTCCGCGGGAATGATATTCATCTTCCCGGCTTCAATCTTGGAAAAGTCCAGCACGTCATTTACAATCCCGAGGAGATTGTTGCAGGCGGAGCGGATATCCCCGGCGTACTTTAAGACCTCCTCTTCGCTGCTCTCCCGAAGTATCATCTCGTCCATTCCCAGTATGGCGTTTATCGGCGTCCGGATTTCATGGGACATATGGGAAAGGAAGGCGGATTTGGCGTTGTTCGCGTCGTTGGCTTCCGAAGCCATATCCAAAAGCTCATTTGTGATCTTACGGATAAAGGCCGACATTCTGTCCGAAAGGGGCAGAGAGCGTCCATGGCGAAGCTTTTCCACATCAGGATGGATAAACGACGCGCCTTCCGCCGGCACGCTGCCCTCCTTAAAGCCCACAGCCAGATGGGCACTGTTTAATATGCCGCCCTTTCCCCTGTGATAGTACAGCTCGCACGCGCCGTGCATCAGGGCATAATCGGGCGCGACGGTATTAAACCCGTCCCATTCCAGATGGGCGTCTTCTTTCAGAAGGTTTAACCGGTTCCCGCAGAGAGTAAGGAAAAGAGCCTGCGGCTGAAAGTATTCCATGCTTCTTAAGGATCGCTGGCTGGCATAGAGCACCTCGTCGTGGGAAGCAAAGGAGAAGCGGAGCTTTTCCTCCGGATGCAGGGTCATCATAAAATACAGCTCGCCGTATTTGCCGCAGTCAATCGGTATCAGACATATGTTTATCCCGTCGCGTTCAACAATGAAGGGAAACTCACAGATATTGCTTATAAGATATGAATCCGGAAATACTCCCAGATATTCTCTGTAAATATCCACCGCGGGAAGAGAGTTTATTTCGGTGACCACCGTCTCTCCTTTGGAGACTCTCTCGCCGAGGGTAGGGGACAGCTTCCGGCCGATGGGGCTCCAGCCCAGGGCGTAGTTTGCCTGAATCTTAAGATTTTCGCCCGAGAAGATAACAGCCACGAAACCGTCGGGCAGGAGGGCGTTCCCGAAGACAAATTCATCCCGCGCAAAAGCCGGATCTCCCTGCTCCAGTTCAACTACCTGGGAGCTGTCTTCCACGGAAAGCTTTGTGGGGAGATTGCGGATTGTGGAAGTGCCGAAGAGCACCACATCCTCATGCCCGGCCAGGGCCCTTTCCATAAACCGGGTGGTGTGAAGGGACATGTTGCTGACAAAGAGCTCCACGGCGATGGGGTTTTCGCAGCTCTCCAGCTTTTCATGAAGCCTGTCCGCCGCCTGGTCCTCTTCCCCCGGAACGCAGGGGAGGGTCACCACCTCGAAATCGGCTGTATCCGTAAGAATCAGGTTTACAAGGATGCCCGTTCCCTCCGGCATCAGCTCGGCCACCAGGGTGGCGCTGATTCCGGCTATAAGAAGCTCCGGAAAACCGAAGCTTTTTATCTTCTGCACATAGGCTTCGATTTCCTCAGCGGAAAAACCGACCTCATAAAACGTAATAAGAGCGGCCCTGTGCGGGGTTTCCGAAAGAATATCCCGTATAAGGCTGCTCTCTTCTTCTGCTGTTTTCAGGTCTTTATAAAGATATTTTTTCTGTATCATAACGACCCCCCGCTCGCCACGGATGTATTATATACGGGATATTCGTTAAATTCAATAACCTAACGAACTGTAACCTATGGTTTTTCCCTCATTACTATGGTACAATAAAACAGAAAAAGGAGATGCATCTTCCTGATCAGCTGGTTCACCCCCTCCCCCGGCTCTTCGGACGGAGGGGGTTTTAGGATTTTGAACAATACAGAGAGGAAACAATGGCATTAGAAAGCAGAAAAAAGCTGAGGCTGGGCGACATTTTAATAAGCCATAACGTCGTTACCGTCGAGCAGCTGGATGAAGCGTTAAAGAGACAGAAGCAGAGCGGGGACAAGCTGGGTGAGGTTCTGGTGCGCAGCCACATGTGCACGGAGGACGCCATAGCCCATGCCTTGAGCGACCAGCTTAAAATCCCCACGGTGGAGCTGGCGGGACGGGCCATAGACGAGGCCGTTCTGAATCTCATCCCCTCCTCCATGGCGAAAAAATACTGCGCCATCCCCTACAGCTTCAGCAAGGAAAACGCCAACGTGCTCTATGTGGCCATGTCCGACCCGATGGACATGATGGCCCTGGATGACTTCAGCATAGTCACCAACTACCAGATAGAGCCCAGAGTGGCGACCCCCTCCAGAATATACGCGGCAATAGACCGGGCCTACGGCGCCCAGGATGCCATGGAGGTGGCCAGCAAATACGAGAGGGAGCGCTCAGAGCTCTACGGCGACGAGCAGGACAGCCGGATAACGGAGGAGAGCGCCGAGGTCAGCAACGCCCCCATCGTGCAGCTGGTGCGTACGATGATCGAGTCCGCCATACGCCAGAGGGCCTCGGATATACATATCGAACCCATGATAGAGCAGATTCGCGTCCGTTACAGGATTGACGGAGCCCTCTATGAGAGGATGGTCTATTCCACAAAGCTTCTGGCGGCCATAGTCGCCCGTGTCAAGGTTCTCGGCGGTATGGATATCTCCGAAAAGCGCAAGCCCCAGGACGGGCGTATTACCCAGGTGGTGGACAGACAGGAATACGATATCCGTGTATCCACGATTCCCACCGTATACGGGGAAAAGGTGGTTATGCGACTGGCCTCAAAGAATGCCCTTATGCGCAGCAAGAGCCAGCTGGGCCTGTCCGAGGAGGAGACGAAGGTATTTGACGAAATCTTCAGACACCCCCACGGTATTGTGCTGGTAACGGGCCCCACCGGTTCGGGAAAATCCACAACCCTCTATACGGCCCTTTCCGAGCTCAACAAGGAGGATGTGAACATCATAACAGTCGAGGATCCCGTGGAAGCGAATATCGACGGAATCAACCAGATTCAGGTCAACCCCAAGGCGGAGCTTACCTTTGCGAACGCCCTGCGTTCTATCCTCCGTCAGGATCCCGATATTATAATGATCGGAGAAATCCGTGACACCGAGACGGCGGAAATAGCGGTTCAGGCCTCGATTACCGGCCATCTTGTGGTCAGCACCCTCCACACGAATTCCACCGCGATCTCTGTGGGAAGGCTTGTGGACATGGGAGTACAGCCCTATCTTCTTTCCGACGCTCTGGCGGGCATCATCGCCCAGAGGCTGGTCCGCCGCCTCTGCCCTGTCTGCCGCAGAGCCAGACAGCCCGATGAGTTTGAAAGAAACCTTCTGTGCATCGGGGATGACGGGGAGGTTCAGATTTACGAGCCCTGCGGCTGCCCCCAGTGCGACAACACGGGTTACAGGGGGCGTATCGGAGTCTATGAAATGATGAAAATATCCCCGGCTATCAGGAGGGCCGTTTCCGTCCATGCCACCACTGAGGAGATAAGGGATCTGGCGCTTAAGGAGGGGCTCCAGACTCTCCGCATGGGAGCCACGCGGTATGTCCTGGACGGGATAACCTCCCTTTCGGAGATGATGAAGGTATCGTTTGATATTTAACTAAAAGGTCGGAAGTCCCGCCACAATCGGGAAAAGCATAAAGCATCAGGAGGAATTTTCATGGAAGACATCAGAGAAGCCCTGCAGGCGGCAATGGACCGAGGAGCCAGCGACATTCATTTTTCGGTGGGAAGGCCGGTTATGATCCGGCTGGACGGAAAGCTGGTGCCGGTGAACGACGAAAGGCTGATGCCGGCGGATACGGAAAGACTTATAACCCCGCTTCTTAACGAGCAGAATAAAAAGGATTTTAAGGAAAAAGGCGAAATAGACCTGGCTCTTTCCGTGGAAGGCATCGGGCGGTTCCGTTTTAACGTGTTCAGATCCAGGGGCTCCTACGCGGCGGCGCTGCGTCTCCTGCCCTATAATATTCCCGATCCGACGACACTTAACCTTCCCCAGGCGGTAATCGAAACCACGAATAAGAAGAGGGGGCTGGTTCTGGTCACCGGGCCCACCGGCTCGGGAAAATCCACAACCCTGGCTTCCCTCATCAATGAGATAAACAATAAATATCCGGTGCATATCATAACTCTGGAGGATCCTATAGAATATCTCCACCGCTCCAACAAGGCCATAGTGAACCAGAGAGAGGTGGGCCTCGATACCTTAAGCTACGCCGATGCTTTAAGGGCGGTGCTGAGGCAGGATCCGGACATCGTGCTTCTGGGAGAAATGAGAGATCTCGATACCATAGCCACGGCGGTGACGGCGGCGGAAACCGGACACCTCGTCTTTTCCACTCTGCACACCATGGGAGCGGCGGCCACGATTGACCGTATTATCGACGTCTTCCCGCCCCATCAGCAGGAGCAGATAAGGATTCAGCTCTCCACGGTTCTGGAGTGCGTTGTGTCCCAGCAGCTTCTTCCCACGGTGGGCGGCGGAAGATGCGCGGCCTTCGAGGTCATGATCCCCAACCCCGCCATAAGGAACCTGATCCGTGAGGGAAAGACCTTCCAGATAAGTTCCATGATCCAGACCAGCAGAAAGGCGGGTATGATCCTTTTGGACGACTATCTGGCGGAGCTCTATATAAAGAACAAAATAAGCCGGGATACCGCTATTTCCTTCGCCCAGGACTATTCCTATCTCGAAAGAAAGCTGCTCTGACGGCTGAAAGAGGAAGACGGAAATGACCAGAGAAGAAGTCATGGAGCGCATTAACCGGATTTTCCGGGATAATTTTGACGACGAGTCCCTTGTGATTGTGGACGAAACCAACGCGGAGGACATCGAGGACTGGGATTCCCTGGAGCACATAAATCTTGTTATGGCCATGGAAAAGGATTTCGGTCTTAAGTTCAACCTTAAAGAGGTGGGTGAATTAAAGAATGTCGGTGAAATGGCCGACCTTATCTTAAGAAAGCTGTCGGTATGAACGCCTACACATACGAAGAAATAGAAATCGGGCACACGGAAACCTTTGAGGTGACGGTTACAGAGGAGTCCCTGGACGCTTTCCGGGGTATAACGGGGGACGTCAATCCCCTGCACCGGGACGATGAATTTGCAAAAGCCCGGGGAATGAAGGGACACGTGGCCTTCGGGCTTCTGACGGCCTCATACCTTTCAGCCCTTGCGGGGGTTTATCTCCCGGGGAAGAGGAGCCTCGTCCAGAGCCTGGAGATAAAATTTGCTTCTCCGGTTTATCCGGGGGACACTCTTACGGTAAGCGGAGAGGTGACGGAAAAAAACGACGCCTACAGGGTGCTTCGCCTTAAGGTTGCCGTCAGAAACGGTAAGGGCGAAAAGGTACTTCGGGGAACAATGCAGATCGGTTTTACGGAGGAAGGACATGGATAAGGAAAAAATCGCAAGGTTGCAGGAAATCATTGACGGCTCAAGCCGCATCGTCTTTTTCGGAGGGGCCGGCGTTTCCACGGAAAGCGGCGTTCCGGATTTCCGCTCCGTGGACGGTCTTTACAACCAGCAGTATGACTATCCGCCGGAGCAGATTTTAAGCCACACCTTTTTTATGGCGAAGACGGAGGAATTCTACCGCTTTTATTTCAACAAAATCCTGATTCCCGGGGAGAAGGCGGAGCCCAACAAGGCCCATCTTAAGCTGGCGGAGCTGGAAGAGGCCGGGAAGCTTACGGCGGTGGTGACCCAGAATATCGACGGACTCCACCAGAGGGCTGGAAGCAAAAACGTCTACGAGCTCCACGGAACCGTGCTCCAGAACTACTGCATGAACTGCGGAAAGGCCTTTGACCTGGAAAGCGTTATGGAAGCCGCGCCGGGAGTGCCCAGATGCGATAAGTGCGGCGGTATAATAAAGCCCGATGTCGTGCTCTACGAGGAGGGCCTTGACGGCAACACCATGAGCGGGGCGATAAAGGCGATCTCCGAGGCCGACACTCTGATTATCGGGGGTACAAGCCTTGTGGTCTATCCGGCAGCGGGACTTATAGACTATTTCCGCGGGAAAAATCTGGTGCTCATAAATAAGGGCGCGACCTCCAGGGATTCCAGCGCCGACCTGGCGATTTCGGATGCCATCGGAGAAGTGCTCGGAGCTATCGAGGTTCGCTGAAGCCTGAAACGGAGGACGGGATGAACGAAGGGCAGAAAATGTATGAGCTCTGCGAAAGGCTCTTTCCGATATGCAGGAGCATCACGGGAAACGGAGTCCGGCAAAGCTTTGAGCTGCTGCAGGAGGAAATTCCCGATATCGTGATTCATATAAGCGAGGTGAAAAGCGGTACCAGGGTGCTGGACTGGACGATTCCCAACGAGTGGAACATCCGGGACGCCTTCATCGAAACCCCGGACGGAAGGCGGATCTGTGAATTCAAAAAAAACAACCTCCACGTGCTGCACTATTCCGTGCCGGTGGATAAAAAGGTTTCCCTTCCGGAGCTGAAAGAGCACCTGACCACCTTAAAATCCCAGCCTGAGCTTATACCCTATGCCTCCAGCTACTATAAGGAGCGCTGGGGCTTCTGCATTTCTTATAATGAGCTTATGAGCCTCCCGGAGGGGGAGTACCGGGTTTTCATCGACTCGACCCTCTCGCCCGGCGCCTTAACCTACGGTGAAATACTGATTCCCGGCCGCGTTAAGGACGAGGTCATGTTTTCCAGCTATGTCTGCCATCCTTCAATGGCAAACAACGAATGCTCCGGGCCGTCGCTCATTACAGCCCTTGCGCGCTACATCGATTCCATTCCCCACAGATACTATTCCTACAGGCTTGTGCTGGCCCCGGAAACCATCGGGGCGCTGACCTATATCAGCCGGAACCTTGAATATCTTCAGAAATACGTGAAGGCAGCCTTCAACTTAACCTGTGTAGGGGACGACCGCACCTACTCCATGGTGCGCTCCCGCTACGGGGATACTCTCGCGGACAAGGTTTTAAGCAATGTGCTGAAATATCACTATCCCGAGTTTCACGACTACCCCTACACCGCCAGGGGTTCGGATGAGCGGCAGTATCAGGCGCCGGGGGTGGATATCCCGATGGTCTGCTTCTGCCGGTCAAAATATCATGTTTTCCCGGAATATCATACGAGTGCCGACAATCTGAATTTCATTTCCCCGGTGGGGCTGCAGGGCTCCTTTGACGTGATGAAGAAGGTGACGGATGCGCTGGAATATAACCGGCATTATCAGGTGACGACCCTTGGGGAGCCCCAGTTAGGGCGCCGGGGGATGGTGCCCACGATGTCCAGCAAGGAGACCTACCGGGAAACCCTGGCCTTAAAGGATCTTATCGCCTATGCCGACGGCAGGAACGACCTTGTGGATATAAGCAATATCATAGACCACCCTGTGGATGAGCTGATTCCTCTGGTATATGAACTGCTGGATAAAAAGCTGTTTCGGGTTGTTTAGTTTTGTCCTTTATACGTACAGATTTTTCGGCTGCGGTTTTCGCGCACGTCCCTTGCGATGATGTCGTAGGTCTTTCCCATTTCTATGGTTTTCATCGGAATTTCGTTGACGGTATACCGCCTGGCCGCTCCGGCAGCGGTAAATTCCTCCTCCAGCGGATAAATCGTTATGAATACATCGAGGTCAAGATCCCGCACGTTCATGGAATAGGTGCGCCTCGTCTCATTTCCGTCACCGTCAATGTAATTTGCCGTAAAATCCTTTAAATACCGGTAGGGCACCCCGCACTGCTCCTCCACATAGTGGACGAAGGTGTAGGAATGCTGGCATTCAACGTCGATAAAGACGTTTTTCGTGTTGTGCTCCCTGCACCAGGCAAAGGGAGAATCCGCGCCGAAGGAGCTTTTGTTCGTCATGTCCGCCAACTTCCGGCTGTCACGCCCCCATACCGCGAAGCTGTAGAGGGGGTGCCGGGTGCGGATAAAGTCCGGGCGTTTAAGAGCGACCTTTCCTATGATTCCGGTTTTGCAGGGGGTTGAGCGGATGTCGAAGGTCTTTCCCTTGCAGAAATCCCAGTTAAAGGTGGGAATAAGAATCGTGCCCTCCGGTCCGATTATGTCGATGATGCCGTCGATCAAGGGGTTAAGGTCGGAGCTCTCCCCGTGCTCGATAGCGGAATAGATAAGGCGTTTCGCGTCGGAGGCAAGCCACACCGAATCGCCCGGGACAAGCCCGAAGGCCTCCGGGATTTTTCGCAGAGGAACATAGGGGGACATGAAAAACTCCTTTCGGATGTTTAATACATCTTAATATTGAGATCAACCTTTCCGGAGATTCCCGGGACGGCGCCGGCGCTGGTATACTGCCAGATCCGGAACCGGTAGGCGAAATAGGGCTGACGGTCTTCTTCGTTAATATAGCCGGCGTACCACTTATCCACGTCTTCGAGGCGGGAAAGCTCCAGAAGCTTTAAAAAGGTATAGAGATTTCCGTAGATCATGGGCTCGTACCCGGCCTCCCGGATTCTGTCGCAGAAGGCAAGGGCGATATCCGTGCGCTCTTCGGGAGTTAAGGAAAGAGTCCGGGGGGTGGTATCGGGATTGTCGATTTTTTCAATATCCAGAACCACCGGGCAGCTTACCTCGTTTTCCTTAAGAAGGTCAATCACAAAATCCGCCTCCTCTTCGGCTTCCCTGCGGTCAATGGCCTGGGAGAAGAAATAGACTCCGAGGTCGATGTCATTTTCCTTTGCGCCCTTAACGTTGGCATCGAAAAATTCGTCCTTTACGATTTCGCCGGTGACGTATCCCCTGACCCCCAAACGGATAAAGGCGAAATCCCAGCCTGCATCCGCGGCCTGCGCCCAGTCGATTTCGTGGTTGAATTTTGATACGTCGAAGCCTTTTTCGGAGACTACCTTTCCGTCCTCGGTGTAGGCCATGCGCCCGCTGTCGTCATAGTAGACGAAGTTTTCCTTTTCATAGTCGCAAAGCTTCAGATCCCGGTTTATATCGTGGAAGGTGAAGCCTCCGTCGTCTAAGAGCACCTGCTTGTCGGGATAGATTTTCTTCAGCACCGTATAGGTGGAGTTCTTTGCTTCAAAGAGGTTGATGATTTCCCGGCGGAGCTCGTTTTCGTCAAGAATACTGGACAGAAGTTCCACATCGCTGCTCAGGCGCTCGTTGGAGGCGCTTAAGTTGTCGTTGGCCTCGTTAAGCTCCACTATCTCTCCAGACATCGTGACGTTGCTTTCATTTAGCTCGGCGACGTTGCCAGAGAGAGAACGGATGGTTTCCTGCTGGGCCTCTATGGTCTGCGTATTAAAATAGAAGGCGGCCCCCAGGGTAGCCGAGGTAAGAAAAAGGATGATAACGAGTACAACAAGCAGAGGGGAGGCGCTGCTCCTACGCTTCTTCCCCACGCCGGTCTGCCGCGGACGCCGGTACCGGCCGTTTTCGTCGTTTGAATCAATTATTTCAAAATCGTAGTTGAATTCCATGGGAGTTATTATACCACGATCTGTCAAAAATCGCTTGCACCATATACTTCCCCGTGTTACAATATCCCTCGCGGCTCTTCATAAGCTGTAAACGGGCCGCGTTGTGATCAGTTCCTTGCTCATGACGGGAAAGCATGAGCCAAAAGACCAGAAGGAGGTTTTAAAATGAACAAGTATGAACTGGCCGTTGTCGTCAGCGGAAAACTGGACGATGAGGCGGCCGCCGCCGTTGTGGACGGCGCGAAGGCGCTGGTTGAGCGCTTCGGCGGGGAAGTAAAATCCGTCGATTCCTGGGGCAGGAAAAGGTTTGCCTACGTACTTCACAAGCAGAAGGACGGTTTCTACAGCTTCGTGAAGTTTGAAGCCGAATCCACTGTTCCCGCGGAAATTGAAAAGCGGATGCGTATCATGGAAAATGTCGAGCGTTACCTCATAGTTTCGGATGACGATGAGGTGCATCTTGGCGCACCGGTGGACGAAGAGCCGGAAGGCGAGCGGACGGAGTTAAGGAGCAGCGCTTCCAGAGCGGAAGAGAAGGCAGCTCCGGCTGAAGAAGCTCCCGCTGAGGATGCCGGGGATTCCGCGGAAGAAGCCGCCCCGGAAGTCGATGAGGCTCCTGAAGAAGCTCAGGAAGAGGGCGAAAAAGAGTCCTCCGGAGAAACCGCCGAAGATGAGGCTTGATTGCTGAAGTATAAGAAAGTAGGGCAAATATATGAATAAAGTAATATTAATGGGACGCCTTACAAGAGATCCTGATATTCGTCAGGGACAGGGAGAAAACGCAACTCTCGTTGCACGCTATACACTTGCCGTGGATCGCAGATTCCGCAAGGACGGCTCCGAGCAGACGGCCGATTTTATCGGCATTGTCGCTTTCGGCAGGTCAGCGGAGTTTGCCGAGAAATATCTGCACAAGGGCACGAAGATTGTTGTAACGGGCCGGATCCAGACCGGAAGCTACACAAATAAGGAAGGTCAGAAGGTTTATACAACAGATGTCGTTGCCGAGGATCAGGAATTTGCCGAGAGCAAGAACGCTTCGGGCTCCGGCTCCTCCTTTAGCGGCGGAAATTCTTCTTCCGGCGGCTTTTCGCCCGTGGATCCCAACCCGGCCGAGGACGGCTTCATGAACGTGCCGGACGGCATAGATGACGAATTGCCTTTTAACTAACCTATATTCTTAATCCGAGGAAAAGAGGTAAAAACAATGCCATTTAACAGGAATAATGATAACCATGACGGTCCGATGAAAAGAAGAGGCGGAATGCGCAGACGCAAGAAGGTCTGCATCTTTTGCGGAAAGGATAATCTGATTAACTACAAGGATGTCGGAAAGCTCAGAAGATTCATTTCCGAGCGCGGCAAGATCCTTCCCCGCCGGATCACAGGCAACTGCGCGAAGCATCAGAGAGCGCTTACGGTGGCCATCAAGCGGGCCCGCCATCTGGCTCTTCTGCCTTACGTCGTGGAATAAAAGTGCGTAAAAAAGGCCGCCGCGGTAATTTCGCGGCGGCTTTTACTTGTCTTATTCCCTCGTTGCGGGTACAATAGAGCTTATGATGCGCACAATTGTTAACGGGGATGACTTCGGCATCTCGCATGAGGTGAACCTTGCGATTGCGGAAGCCTTTCGCCGCGGGATTTTAACCGGCACGACGCTGATGGTCAATATGCCCTTTGCCGAAGAGGCCGCGGAGCTTTCAAAAAAAGAGGGATTCTACGGCAATGTGGGACTCCACCTGAATCTTACCGCAGGTGAACCGCTGACGAAAAAAATCAGGGAGCTGAAGCGCTTCTGTTCCTCCGAAGGAAAATTTAACGCCGTGTTTCAGAAAAGCACCGCCACCCGCCTTAAGATAAGACCCGAGGAGAGCGAAGCGGTGAAGGAGGAGGCGGAGGCCCAGATAAGGCGGTATCTTTCCTTCGGCTTTCCTGCGCGTCATCTGGATTCCCACCACCACGTCCACACGGATCTCTCCGTCTGGAACGAGCTGGAGGGGCTGCTGAAAAAATATGATTTCCGGTCGGTCCGGTTAAGCCGGAATCTTTTCAGGCGTACAAATATCTTTAACGCCCTTTATAAAAAGCGCTTCAACAGGAGACTTAAAAAGACGGGAATGTTTTTGACCGACTATTTCGGCTCGTTTAAGGATCTTTCCGTCATGGGCCGGCGCGTTTCGGACAATGCCCTTGTGGAGGTCATGCTGCATCCCATGTATTCCGGGGAAGGCGCTCTCATGGACACCAAAACGCCCATGGAAGAGGTGGAGGCACTGTTTAAAAAGCTTCGTGCCCAGCGCACCTTTTACCAGCTTAAGGAAACGCCCCGGTATGGAGGAATGTTATGAAAAAAGTCAGGACAGGAGGGAGGCTCAGGGTTTACCTTACCTGGCCGCTGATTCTTGCCTTGTTTCTTCTGGCCGCGGTTTTCGCTTTCTGGGGGATTTCTTCCAAAGCGGGGTTCGTGGCGGCCGCGGTGTGGGGCATATACCTCATCGGAGCGGCGGTAATATATGTATACAGCCGCCGGGCGCTGCAGCAGGATCTTATTGATTATGCCACGGGCTTCGGTCAGGTACAGAAAGGGATTCTGAAGGGCTTCGCCATTCCTTACTGCCTCACGGACGGGGAAGGCAGGATAATCTGGAGCAACGCCGGCTTTGCGGCTGTTGTACACAGGGAAAGATACAACTCCAAATCCCTTGCCTCGTTTTTCCCGGAGCTGACGAAGGAGAAGCTTCCTTCGGATTCAGCGCCTAAAACTCTTCACATCTCCTATGAGAACAGGGACTACCGCGTGGATATGCGGCGGATAGATGTTTCGGGCGTTTTCGAGGACGGGACGGCCTTTGAAGGGGATCTCCTGGCTGTGTTTTTCTTTGACGTGACCGACGTCAACATGTATATCCGCTTAAACCGTGAGCAGTCCCTGGTTTTCGGCCTTATTTATCTTGACAACTACGACGAGGCCCTGGAAAGCGTGGAGGATGTCAGGCGGTCGCTGCTGACTGCCCTTGTGGATCGGAAGATCAACAAATACTTCCAGGCTCTGGATGCCATCGTTAAAAAGATGGAGAAGGACAAATATTTTGTCGCCATGAAACGCAGCCAGTTTGAAAAGCTGGTGGAGAACAAGTTTGACATTCTCGAGGAGGTCAAAACCGTCAATATCGGAAACGAAATGGCGGTGACCCTTTCCATAGGCTTCGGCATGGATACGGAGTCCTTTGCCCAGGACAGCGTTTATGCCAGAAACGCCATAGATCTGGCTCTGGGCCGGGGAGGCGACCAGGCGGTGGTGAAAACCCCCGGCAAAATAAGGTATTACGGCGGAAAGAGCGAAAAGGCCGAGAAAAACACCCGTGTCAAGGCCCGCGTCAAGGCTCACGCCTTTAAGGAGATCATCGAAAACAAGGATCAGCTCATAGTCATGGGGCATAAGATCTCGGATGTGGATTCCTTCGGCGCCGCCATCGGAGTATACCGGGCGGCCAGGCAGTTTGACAAGAAATGCCATATTGTAATCAACGACGTGACCAGCTCCATACGGCCTCTCATGAACATGTTTGTGGGAAATGACGACTACGAAGCTGATCTTTTCGTTACAAATTCCGAGGCTAAGGAGCTCAACAATTCCGGTACGGCCATAGTTGTGGTGGATACCAACAAGCCTGATTTTACCGAATGCCCCGAGCTTCTTTCCGACGGAAAAACCATAGTTGTGCTGGATCATCACCGGCAGAGCTCGGAACGGATCATGAACGCCACCCTGTCCTATATCGAGCCCTATGCCTCCAGCGCCTGCGAAATGGTTTCGGAGGTGCTTCAGTACCTTGCCGACGATATTAAGATAAGCAATATAGAGGCCGACTGTCTTTACGCCGGAATAATGATAGACACCAATAATTTTCTTTCAAAGACAGGAGTCCGCACCTTTGAGGCCGCGGCATTCCTCAGGCGCAACGGGGCGGACGTCACGAGGGTAAGGAAGCTCTTCAGAAACGACCTGGCGGACTATCAGGCCAGGGCGGACGCGGTCCGGGGCGCGGGAATGTTTCTTGACTGCTTTGCGATTTCGGTCTGCCGCTGCGGCAGCGGGGTGGAAAGCCCCACGATTGTGGGCGCCCAGGCGGCCAATGAGCTTTTAAATATCAACAACGTCAAGGCCTCCTTTGTGCTGACGCCCTATGAGGATACGATTTATATAAGCGCCCGCTCCATTGACGAGGTGAACGTCCAGCTCATCATGGAAAATATGGGAGGAGGCGGGCACATGAATATAGCCGGCACCCAGCTTACCGGCGTGACCCTTGAGGAGGCGGAGGCGCTCCTGAAGGAAACTCTTACGAAAATGTTTGCGTAACAATACGGGAAGGAATCTGAAATGAAGGTAATTTTACTGCAGGACGTGAAGTCCAAGGGAAAAAAAGACGACATCATCACCGTCAGCGACGGCTATGCCCGCAACTTCCTCTTGCCCAAGGGTCTGGCTATGGAGGCTACCCCCAAGAATTTAAACGATATCCGGCTTAAGAAGGCAAACGAGGCCCATGTGGCCGCGGAAAACCTGGAGCAGGCCGAAGAGATGGCGGAGAAGATTAACAATACGACCCTGACCCTTAAGATCCGGGCCGGAGAGGGAGGCCGCACCTTCGGCTCCGTCACCGCGAAGGAGATTGCCGAGGGAGCCGGGGAACAGGCCGGGCTTTCGATTGATAAAAAGAAGATCGTCCTGTCCGATCCCATAAAGGCCGTCGGGACCTATGATGTTGCGGTGAAGCTCCATCCCGAGGTAAGCGCGAACCTTAAGGTTATCATCGAGGCTCTGTAATGGAAGAAGCGGAAATCAGGCGGATTCCGCCCCATTCCACAGAAGCGGAGCAGTCCGTCATAGGCTCCATGTTTCTTGACCGCGAAGCCATTGTGGCCGCCACCGGCATACTCTCAGCCGATGATTTTTTCGGCAGGCAGTATGCCATTCTCTACGAGGCCATAGTGGATCTCTTTGAGGAGCATAAGCCGGTGGATTCCGTGACGATAAAGGAGAAGCTCCTGCAGAAGCAGGCTCCTCCCGAGGTTATGAACGAGGAGTTTATAGCCGCCGTCATAGGGAGCGTACCCACCAGCGCCAACGCCCGGTACTACGCGAATATAGTTCATGAAAACGCTGTAAAGCGGCGGCTTATCCGGGTTAACGAGGACATTGCTGCCCAGTGCTATAAGGGCGAGCTGGAGATAGACGACCTCTTAAACGAAACAGAGGCCAAAATCTTTAATATCGTTCAGTCCCGGGGCAGCGCGGAGATAGAGGCTATCGACCGGGTGGTACTCCGGGTTCTGGACCGGATCCAGCAGGCCTCCCTTTCCTCCGACAAGGTGATGGGGGTGCCCACGGGCTTTCAGGAGCTGGACTATATGACCTCCGGCCTGCATCCGGGAAATCTGGTGCTGATTGCCGCCCGTCCCTCCATGGGGAAGACGGCCTTTGCCCTGAATATCGCCAGCAACGCGGTGCTGCGCTTCGGAAAAAGGGTGCTCATCTTTTCGCTGGAAATGACGAAGGATGAGCTTGTGAACCGCCTGATCGCCATGGATTCCTATGTGGATTCGAGCAAGCTCCGCTCAGGGGAGCTGGACGATTCGGACTGGGACGACATCGTGGTGAGCGCCGGACGCCTCGGCCGCTCCAGCTTTGTGATAGATGACAGTTCAACAACGATTTCCCAGATTCGTTCCATCTGCCGGCGGCAGAAGCTTGAGTACGGGCTGGATATGGTAATCATCGACTATCTTCAGCTTATGAGCGGCGGAGTCAGTAAATACAGCAATTCCAACCGCCAGCAGGAGGTTTCGGATATATCCAGGGCCCTGAAGGTTCTGGCCAGAGAGCTGGAATGTCCGATTGTGGCTCTGTCCCAGCTTTCCAGAGCGCCGGAGCAGCGGCAGGATCATATGCCCATGCTTTCGGATCTCCGTGAGTCAGGGGCGATAGAGCAGGATGCCGACGTGGTCATGTTTATCTACCGCGACGAGGTCTACAACGAGGACACAAAGAAGAAGGGCATCGCTTCAATCAACGTGGCCAAACAGCGAAACGGCGCCGTGGGCATCGTGGATCTGGCCTGGATCGCGGCCCAGACAAAATTTATGAATCTTGACAGAAGCCGTATGGAGGAAGCTTCTGAGGAGCAATAATAACTATGGCAATGGATGCGTTTATTGAGGTTGCCGCAACTCCGGACAACCCCAGGTATAAGGATATGATCCGCAGAGAGCGGGATATCTACGGGCGGGACGACGATGTCCGGTCTCCTTTCGCGCGGGATTATACAAGAGTTCTGCATTCCCTTGCCTACCGCCGCCTTAAGCATAAGGCCCAGGTTTTCTGCAACGCGGCGGATAACGACCATATCTGTACACGCATTGAGCATGTGGCCCATGTGGAAAGCGTGGCGGAGACCATCGCGGGATATTTGGGGCTCAATCAGGAGCTTACCCGTGCCATCGCCATTGCCCACGATCTCGGGCACGCCCCCTTCGGACACCAGGGTGAGAGGATCCTGGACGAAATCATGGAGACCGTCATGAACGAGCGCTTCTGGCACGAGAGAAACGGCCTCCGGCTTGTGGACGACGTGGAGCTTCTGGAAAACAACAACGGGGTTTTCTGGAATCTGGACTTAACCTATGCTGTCCGGGACGGCATCATTTCCCATTGCGGAGAGCTGGATGAAAACAACATTGTTCCCCGTCCGGAGCTCCTGGATCTTAAAAAGGATTTTGTGGAGCCCGGTCTCTATGAACCCTTCACCTGGGAGGGAGCGGTGGTGAAAATGGCGGACCGGATCGCCTACCTGGGCCGGGATATCGAGGATGCGGCGGCTCTGGGGATTCTGGATGCCAAGGACAGAAAGAACCTTGAGGAGATGACCCGCACCAGAGGGGACGACGCCATCAATACCTCCGTAATCATGCACAACATGATTATTGATATCTGCAGCACCTCCAGCCCCGAAACCGGAATCGGCTTAAGCCCCGAATATTCGGCGAAGCTCAATGTGATAAAGGATTTCAACACCGAAAAAATCTACCGCAATCCCAAAATGGAGCCCTTTGATCACTATTCGGAGCTGGTGATAAAGGAGCTTTTCAACAATCTCATGAGCGTCTATGACGAAAAGGATACGCTTATGAGCATTCATGAGGCCGCGGCCGACTACCCCACCCTGATGGGGGACTTCGGCAACTTCATTTCCCGTTATATAACCGCCACGGAAACGGAAGTCGAGCTGGCGGGCTTCAAGCGGCCCCAACTCCACAACATCCGTATTTACGGGGATTTAACCGACAAGCGTCTCTACGCCAGGGCGGTGGTGGATTTTCTGGCGGGCATGACCGACAGCTATGCCATAAAGGTGTTTAATGAATTGCTGAAGTATTGAAAAAGAATGATAAAATATGTTACACTAACCATACATTTATTCTATATACAGGAGGAAAACCATGGCCAGTCTTTCACTTAAAAACATTCAGAAGAAATACCCCAATGGATTCCACGCCGTCAAGGATTTCAATCTTGAAATTGACGACAAGGAATTCATTATTTTTGTAGGACCCTCCGGCTGCGGAAAATCCACTACCCTCCGTATGATCGCGGGTCTCGAGGAAATAACCGGGGGCGACCTCTATATTGATGAGAAGAGGGTCAACGACATCGCACCGAAAGACAGGGATATCGCCATGGTGTTCCAGAACTACGCGCTGTACCCCCATATGACTGTATATGACAATATGGCTTTCGGCTTAAAGCTCCGCAAGGTGCCGAAGGACGAAATCGACAGGATGGTGCGGGATGCCGCTAAGATTCTGGATCTGGAAGGACTTCTGGACCGCAAGCCCAAGGCTCTTTCCGGAGGACAGAGACAGCGTGTGGCCATGGGCCGCGCCATTGTCCGGAGTCCCAAGGTGTTCCTGATGGACGAGCCTCTCTCCAACCTGGATGCGAAGCTCCGTGTACAGATGAGAATCGAGATTGCGAAGCTCCACCAGAGACTGGGCACAACGATAATCTACGTCACCCATGACCAGACCGAGGCCATGACGCTGGGAACCCGGATCGTGGTTATGAACCACGGTGAGATTCAGCAGGTGGATACGCCCCAGAATCTTTACGAGAAGCCGGGCAACCTCTTTGTGGCGGGCTTTATGGGATCTCCCCAGATGAATTTCCTGGATGCCGAGGTTGAGGTCAACGGAAAGGAAGCGGCCCTTAAGGTGGCCGGTGCCTCGATTCCCCTTCCGGAGGATAAATCGGAGAAGCTTATCGACGGCGGCTATGAAGGCAAGACCGTGACCTTCGGAATCCGTCCCGAGGATGTGTATGACGCCGCACAGGCGCCTGCCTCCCTTCCCGCGTCAGCGGGCTTTGAAACCACCATCAAGGTATACGAGCTTCTGGGCGCGGAGGTCTTCCTCTATTTCGATTTCGGCGACTTCCCGATGACGGCCAGAGTGGATCCCAGAACCACCGCAAAGCGCGGCGACGACTGCCGTTTCATCCTGGATGTGAACAAGATCCACGTTTTCGATAAGGAGAGCTCGAAAACGATAACCAATTGATAAAAAAGAGGGCTGCCGCATCTGCTGCGACAGCCCTTTTACTTATCTTATGATTCCCAAAGTCTTGAGGGATAGAGCCCTTTTTCCTTAAGAGACTTCAGTCCTTCGGAGAGCCCCGGCTTATCCTCCTGATAGGTAACGCCGTACCACTGCTCATCGGAGGAAAGGATTTTAACCCGGGCCTTCCCGTCTTTTATCATACCGTCCACAACTCCCGGAAGCTGGCATTCCGCCTTAAGGGGATCCTTCGAAGCCGGAAGGGCTTCAAGGAATTTGCGGAAAGCATTTTTAAGCGCCGGGAAAAGAGAGGGTGTGAAGCCCCAGAAATTCATGGATACGAGCTCAGAACCGCTTAAGTGAACCCAGGTTTTTCCTTCGTCCGTGGTAAATTTCGCCCCCTCTCCATCCTGCTCTATCCGGGTGCGCTCCGTGACGGAGAGGAGTAGCCCCTCCCCGGAGCTCTCCACGATTCCCCTGGAAACGGAGCCGTTTTTCGTGAGGGTTTTGTTTAAGATAAAGGCCGTCATGGCGTAGCCTGCCGGTTCTCCCGGAACAGAGGAAGCGGACTTCAGAAAATCCGCCATGACCGTAAAGGCGTGCCGGCCGTAGAAATCGTCGGCGTTTATTACGGCGAAGGGGGTATTGATAACTTCCGAGGCGGACAGCACAGCCTGGGCCGTGCCCCAGGGCTTAACCCTTCCTTCCGGCACCGAAAAGCCCTCCGGCAGACTGTTAAGGCTCTGAAAAGCGTAACGAACCGGGAATTTCCGTCCTATGCGGTTTCCGACCGCCTCCCGGAAGTCAGTGAGGTTTTCCTCCTTTATTACGAAAACCGCTTCTCCGAAGCCTGAGAGCATGGCGTCATAAACGGAAAAGTCCAAAATAACGTGGCCTTCTTCGTCTACCGGATCGATCTGCTTTAATTTTCCGTATCTTGAGCCCATTCCCGCCGCCATTACGAGCAGGGCGGGCTTTATATCTCTTTTATCCATAATTCTCCTTCAGGTTTTTTATTAAGGTCGTAGCCGTAGAGCACTCTGTCTGCCGCCTCTATTCCCGTGAATCCCAGACGGGGCAGGAGAGACTCCACCATTCCGTTCTTCTTCGTACGGATATATTCCCCGGCAAGGCGGTCCGCTCCCATTTCCCGGGACACGCGCACCATGAAGCGCAGCGCCAGCTCCTCCACCGTGCGTTTTAAGACCCGGCAGGACATACACCAGGTATCGATGAAGCAGTCGGTGTCGGAAAGACCTTCTTCGCCTGAGGGGAACTTAAGAATAATGCAGGAAATCACACCATAGGTAGTGAAGGTGTCCTTCAGGGAAATATAGAGACATTTAACTCTGGAATCCTTCATCATTTCGGCGATTTCGCTTTCCGAGTAGCGTCTGGTACGGAGGTTGAACTGATTGGATTTGTTGATTAACTGGGCGAAGCGGGAGAGTTCGGTTTTGCTTACCTCCCCGCAGTGGGCCTCCATTTTGAGGGCCTTTAAGTATTCCCGGTAGTCCACAAAGCGGGCGGCCAGATCCTCGCGCTTTTCGTTCTCCAGATAGGAGGCCGTCCGGACCTTATCCTCTTCCGTTACCGCCGCCCATTCAAAGGGCTGCACGTCGTCCAGCACCCTGACAAAGGCCTCCGGCTCCTCGGGTACGTCGATGACGGTAACCGCCGGACAGTACATTTTAATAAGCTCCCTCTCCGCCGGGTTGTCGTCGAAAAACACCAGCGAGTCCAGGCCGATATTCAGCTTTTTGGAAATAAGGCTCATGTTCTGGGCTTTGTTGTCCCAGTTGGCCACAAAGCAGGCAATATCGGAAAGCTTAAGGATCATGTCAGGGTTTTCCGTGAAAGCCTCCTTCGCCAGAGCCTCGTCATTCTTGGAATTTACCGCTAACAGCACACCGCGGTTTTTTAATCTTAATATGTATGACTGGAAAGCGCGGTAAGCCTCTCCCAGAGGGTCATTCGGGTCTACGTTTATACCCAGGGGCCCGTCGTCTCCGATAACGCCACCCCAGAGCGTGTTGTCCAGATCCAGTACCAGGCACTTCCGCGTGCGCCCGAGGCTTGCGGCCGTCATTCTTGAAACCTCGGCGGCCACCGGTCCCAGAAACTCCAGGGAAAAGCCCTGTTTGCTTAAAAACCAGGCGGTTTCATCGAACCAGGCACGTTTTCCGCAGGCTGAGGACAGATATTCGAGATCCAGTATGCGCACGTTTTCCGGGTGGTTTTCGGTAAGGGAAAGGTTGAAGCGCCTGAAGAGACTGAGGGAAGAATCCATGTTTGCCGCCTCCAGGGCTCCCAGAGGGCGCTCCAGGGGGATTGCGGTGTTTCCCTGGAGGATTGTGACGCCCGGAATTCTGTCAAGAGCGCTCCAGAGGCGCTCAATATGGGCTTTGGCCTCCTCGAGATCCTTTTCAGACTCCATGGGAAAATCTGAAAAACGGGGCAGGAGCAAAACAAAATCCGCCCCGAAAGCATAGAGAGGGGAGGCCTCGTCCAGAACATCCATCTCTATTCCGCCGTATTCCCCCTCATAGATTTCCGCGTTTATTCCTTCATTATCCAGAAAGAGCCGGAGAACCTTCACAAAATGCTGGATGGAGGCTGAGCCCAGTACGGCAAAGCGCACGGGCTTTTCTCCCGCGGCCTTCCCGCCGGAGGGATCCTTTTCCAGACGTTTTGCAAGCTTCAGGAGCTTTTCTGCAGGGAGCTTGGTCAGCTGGTTCATAACTTAAGCGTTTCGTTCCTCCTCTTTAAGGCGTTTGTTTTCCACCCTCAGTTCCTGAAAGAAGAGCTTTAAGAGGGCTTCGCTTTCTTCGGCCATAACGCCGTATTCGGTATCCACCTGATGGTTGAATTTTTTTTCGGCAAGGAGATTATAAAGCGACCCGGCGCAGCCGGATTTAGGCGACATGGCTCCGATCACGCACCGGTCAAGTCTGGCCTGGACGATGGCCCCGGCGCACATGGGACAGGGCTCCAGGGTGATATAGATTGTGCAGCCCTCCAGCCGCCAGTCTCCCATGGCACGGCTGGCCTTCCGTATGGCGGTAAGCTCCGCGTGGGCAAGGGTGCTGTGATCGGTGTTGCGTCTGTTGTAGCCCCGGCCGATAATACGGTCTTCAAACACCACGACGCTCCCGATGGGCACCTCCCCGTATTTCCGGGCGCGCTTTGCTTCTTTGAGCGCCTCCTTCATAAAGACCAGATCTTTATCAGTCACTTCCCCGAAGCTCCGCCTTTTTTACATAGGTTGACATAATATCAACTCCCTCCTTCATGAGTTCCCTCTCCGGAGGGTGGAAACGGGAGGAGAGCAGAGCTCCTGAATCCCGGAAAGACTGCAGATACCAGGCCTTTGCTCCCCTGATCCATTCACCGATTCCGTGAAATACTTTTTCGTTGAAATATTCGGCTGTGACGGTGGTGCGGAATTCATAGTCCGGTGAATTATCCATCACCAGCCGGACGGAACGGGAGATATCCGCCGTCAGGTCGTCGTCACAGCCGGTAAGCACGGGATAGCCTTTCGGATCCGCCTTTATGTCCATCGCCGTATAGTCCACCAGCTTCTCTTCATAAAGCCGGGAGAGAACCTCCGGCCTGGAGCCGTTGGTATCCAGCTTGACAAGGGCTCCCGCGTCCTTAAGCCGTCTTAAAAATCCCGGCAGCTCTGCCTGAAGAGTGGGCTCCCCTCCGGTGACGCAGACTCCCTCAAGGATGTTCTTCCGTCTGTTCCAGTGCCGGAGCACCTCTTCTTCATCAACCCCCGGCTCCTCTCCGGGTAAAACGAGAGACGCGTTGTGGCAGTAGCCGCAGCGGAAATTGCAGCCGCCGGTAAATACCGTACACGCCAGCTTTCCCGGGTAGTTTAACAGCGTTGTGGGGTCCAGGGCGTAAAACTTCATTATTTGAGATCCTGATAGAGCTCCTTAACCGTCGGATAAATCTTTTTGAATTTCCGGTAGGCTTCCTCATAGCGCGCCGTAATGGCAGGATCGGGCTCAATCGTATCGGTGATTTTCACGATCTTTGAGGCGGCCTCCTCAACGGAAGCGTATTCGCCGTTGGCTACCGCTGCCAGCATCGCGGCGCCCATGGAGGGACCCTGCTCGTTTTCGGGCACGTCCACCCTGATCCCCAGGATGTTGGCAAGGATTTTCTTGGGAAGCAGGCCCTTGGAGCCTCCGCCCACCACCTTGGTGCGGTCGATTTTGATTCCCAGAGATTTTGCCACCTCAAAGGAATCCCGGATTCCGAAGGTGACGCCCTCGATCACGGCCTGAACCATGTCGATCTTCGTCGTGTCAAGGGACATTCCGACGAAAAGACCTCTGGCGTCGGGGTTGTTGTGGGGCGAGCGCTCTCCCATAAGATAGGGCAGGAAGAAGACCTTGTTGTTGCCCAGCATCTCGTCGGTGATGGCTCCTTCCATTCCCTTGTAGTCAGTAGTTTCCAGGATGTGCTCATAGAACCAGGTCTTGCAGCTGGCCGCCGAAAGCATGCAGCCCATAAGGTGGTAATGCCCGTCCGCGTGGGCAAAGGCGTGGAGTGCGTTATATTTGTCCACTCCGAAGTCCTTGCTGGAGATGAATATCGTGCCGGAGGTGCCGATGGAAACGTTGCACATGCCGTCTCCCACGGTTCCGGTGCCCACGGCCGCCGCCGCGTTGTCTCCGGCCCCTGCCGCGACAATGACATGCTCCTTAAGTCCCAGCTCTTTTGCCAGACCGCTCTTTACCTCGCCGATCTTCTCGTAGCTTTCGAATATCTTTGCCAGCTGATCTTCGCTTATTCCGCAGATTTCGCACATCTCCTTTGACCAGCACTTGTTTTTGACGTCGAAGAGCAGCATGCCCGAGGCGTCGGAGACGTCCGTGCAGTGGACGCCTGTGAGCATATAGGCGATATAGTCCTTGGGCAGCATGATCTTTTTGATTCTTTTGAAGTTATCCGGCTCGTTGTTTCTCATCCAGAGGATCTTCGGAGCCGTGAAGCCTGCGAAGGCGATATTGGCGCAGTAAGCCGAAAGCTTGTCCTTGCCGATTTCGGTGTTCAGATAATCGGTTTCTTTCCCTGTTCTGCCGTCGTTCCAGAGGATCGCGGGACGGATAACCCTGTCGTTTTCATCCAGCACCACAAGGCCGTGCATCTGTCCGCCGAAGGAGATGCCCGCCACCTCGTTTTTGTCAACCTTTTCTATAAGCTCCTTAATGCCTGCCTTTACGGCCTCCCACCAGTCCTCGGGGTTCTGCTCCGACCAGCCTGGATGCGGATAGGCGATTGGATACTCCTTTGACACGATATTCTCGATCGTTCCGTCGGATTTCATCAGCAAAAGCTTGACAGCGCTTGTTCCAAGATCAATACCAATGTAAAACATAAGCCCTCCTGTACAAAAATGTTATTGTATACAGCTGCCGCGGATTGCTCCGTCTTTATGTTTTTATTATCTTTCAACTAACCGGAAAAATCAAGGTTATTAAAGCCCCCCGCTACATCGAATATTCACAGAATTCTCACTATTTCTTTATTTACTTTTAAAAAAGGGGAAATTATAATAGGAATCACTATGAATGACAACAACCAGCGAAATAACAATAACCGCAAAGACCCGCGGGGATGGCAGACCTTTTTCATAATGCTGACGGTCTCCATGCTCGCGATCCTTTTCATGAGCTACATGATCCGCTCCGCGGGATCCGCTACCAGCCAGGAAATCACTTACAGCCAGTTCATGGCAATGGTGAGCGCAAACCAGGTCAAATCCGTCGTGATAGAGGAAGACAGGATAGTTATCACTCCCAGGACGGAGGAAAGCGGGAGCCCGACGGATTCTCTGGAAAACCTTATCCGCCAGCAGATCACCTACTATACCGGGGTGGTGGACGACCCCGAAATGGTGGACCGGCTCATGGAGGCCGGGATCGACGTCAGCGCTAAGATCTCGGACCGCTCCAACATGCTTATGCTGATTCTGCTTAACTATGTCCTGCCCACCCTGTTTTTCGTGGCTCTGGCATGGTTTATTCTGCGCCGCTTCAGCGGAGGAGGCGGCGGTATCATGGGCGTTGGGAGAAACAACGCCAAGGTCTATGTCCAGAAGGATACCGGAGTGACCTTCGCCGATGTGGCCGGTCAGGACGAGGCAAAGGAGTCGCTCCAGGAGGTGGTGGATTTCCTCCATAATCCCGGGAAATATGTGAAAATAGGCGCGAGACTTCCAAAGGGCGCCCTTCTTGTGGGGCCTCCCGGAACCGGAAAGACCCTTCTTGCAAGAGCTGTGGCCGGAGAAGCCCATGTGCCCTTCTTCTCCCTTGCCGGCTCCGATTTTGTGGAAATGTTTGTGGGCGTGGGTGCCTCCAGAGTCAGAGACCTCTTCCGCGAGGCGGAAAAGAACGCGCCCTGCATTATCTTTATAGATGAGATCGACGCCATAGGAAAAAGCAGGGATTCCCGCTACGGCGGCAACGATGAGAGGGAGCAGACCTTAAACCAGCTTCTTTCCGAGATGGACGGGTTTGATACGACAAAGGGTATCCTGATTCTCGGTGCCACCAACAGACCGGAAACTCTGGACAAGGCCCTTTTGCGGCCGGGCCGTTTTGACCGGCGGGTCATAGTGGAAAAGCCCGATCTTAAAGGGCGGATAGAAACCCTCAAGGTTCACGCGAAGGATGTGCGGATCGACGAAACCGTGGACTTTGAAGAAATCGCCCTGGCCACCAGCGGCGCCGTGGGATCGGATCTGGCCAATATGGTGAACGAAGCGGCCATTAACGCGGTTAAAGCCGGGCGGCAGACCGTGTCCCAGCAGGATCTTTTCGATGCCGTGGAAGTTGTCCTTGTGGGCAAGGAAAAGAAGGACCGCATCATGAGCAAGGAGGAGAGGCGCATCGTCTCCTACCACGAGATCGGCCACGCCCTTGTTTCCGCCCTTCAGAAAAACTCCGAGCCGGTTCAGAAAATTACCATTGTGCCCAGAACCATGGGAGCCCTGGGTTATGTCATGAACGTGCCCGAGGAGGAAAAATACTTAAATACGGCGGCCGAGCTCCACGATCTTCTGGTCTCCACCCTGGGAGGCCGGGCGGCTGAGGAGATAGTCTTCGATACCGTGACCACCGGAGCCGCCAACGATATAGAAAAAGCAACCTCTATTGCCCGCTCGATGGTGACCCAGTACGGTATGAGCCGGAAATTCGGCCTTATGGGGCTGGAAACCATTGAAGACCGGTATCTCTCGGGCCGGACGGTGATGAACTGCTCCGACGAGACCGCGGCCGATGTGGACGAAGAGGTCATGAAGCTTTTAAAGGATGCTTATAAAGAGGCAAAGCGGCTTTTAAAGGATAACCGTAAGCTTCTGGATAAGCTGGCGGCCTATTTGATAAAGAACGAAACCATAACCGGCAGGGAATTCATGAAGATTTTCCGCAAGGAAAAGGGCCTGCCGGAGCCTAAGGAGGGCGAGGAGAAGGAGGAAAAATCCAGACTCTTCAAGGAAAACAGCGAAAAGAAGGAGAAGGCAAAGGAGACGGAGAACGCCGACGGACCGAAGCGGCAGCTCCCGGCTCCGGTTCCGGCTCCTGTGCCTGCGCCGGTGCAGTCCGCAGCCCCTGCGCCTGCTCCTGTTCAGACACCGGTGCAGTCCGCAGCCCCTGCTCCTGTTCAGGCCCCGGTTCAGTCCCAGGCCCCGGTCCAGCCCGCAGCCCCTGCGCCTGCTCCCGTTCCGGCATACAATCCTGCCTCCCGCAGGCTGGAGATCCGCATAAATACCGACGATATTCCTGCTCCCGGCGAAATTCCCGCTCCGGCGGAAGTTCACGCAGAGGCGGAGCGGCATGATATCCCCGATATCTCTTTATCCGAAAAGGCTGAAGAGGGCGCCGGTACGGACTCAAACGCATGAAAAAGTTTATTCTGTACGCACTGACGGTTCTGCTTGCTCTCACAACCGTCACCGTGCTCTTTCTCTTCCACGCAAGAGTGCGCTCGATCCTGCCGGACGAGCGCGCCGCGGAAGCCTATTCCTCCCACTATGCCTATATCT
>JAILBQ010000121.1 GCA_024680815.1 Lachnospiraceae bacterium
TAAAGAAGCGCATGGATCTGTTAAACAAGGCGGAGCAGATCATCCTGGACGATGCGGCCTTTGTCCCGCTCCAGTGCAGACAGCAGCATTATCTTTTAAACGAGGCCTTCAGCGGTCTGAATTTCTATTTCTGCAGCATCAACACCGATTGGACCTACGCCGATAAGGAGCGTTAAGATTAGTCCTAAGGGGAACCGCCTGTGGTGGATTTCTTAGGACCCAAAGCCGGATTTATAAAAAATAACCGGGGCAATGCCCCGGTTATCACTTTAATTACCGATTACTTTTTTCAGTTGTTGCTGTAATAGGCGGCGATCTTCTGAAGGTCACCGAGTGTGTGCTTGCGGAGCACCTCTTCGTTCTGCCCGTAGACGTTGAGAAGCGTCTGCCATTCCTTCTGGGTGAAGGTTCCGGTGTTCCCGTTCTTGTCCGTGAAGCTCACTGTGGGGCCGACCGCTGCGGGAGCGGCTGCCGTGGCAGCGGGTGTCTGGGCAGGTGTCGTTACAGCCGGTGCAGAAGCCGCGGGCGTTGCAGCTGCGGGAGCGGTTGCGGCGGTATTCGCGGCGGCTGCGTTAAGAGTTGCAGCTGCGGTCGCGGTGGCGTTTGCCAGAGCCGCAGGGTTGGCGGGAGTTGCCGCGGGGGCTGCCGTGTTTGCGGAAGCCGTGGCAGCGGGCACCTTCACGCCGAGAAGCATCGCAAGCAGAGCCTGCTGCTGGGCGGAATTCATTGCTGTGGTGGCACCGGCGTTGACGGCGGAATTGGGATCCGCTACCGTGGTCTCGGAAATGGCCGGAGCCGGAAGCTTGGCCTTTTCCGCGGAAAGAGCCGCATCCCCCCAGGCGGTGGGCTTATAGATAGCAGTAAACTGTGTATTTGTCTGGACGTTTGTCAACGGATGATCCCAGCCTACAAAGGTGAGACCCGGAATGACGGTGACCACGGGGGGCGTCACACTGGAGCCCTTGTCGATCCACTGTCCGGAAGTATTCCCGCCGTAAACAAAGGAAACGAATACTTTCTCGGTGTCGGCGAAGGCCGGCACACTCATAGCTGCGAGCATTGTCAGGGTTAATAGCACTGCTGTTAATTTCTTGATCGATCTCATTGTAATCCTTTCTTCCCGATGTGATAAACGCATTGGGACCTCACTTTTTCAACTTTTACATCTCTCACATTTTACAATCACTTAGCGTGATTGTAAATAGTAGCTGCCAGATTCCGATAACGCGCAAAAACCCCTCTGTCCAGGCTTTGAAAAAGGCAGAGGGGGTTCTTTGGTTTTATTTTATTCTTCATCCGGTGCGCTGAGCGTTACTATTTCCTCTTCAGGGATGTCCGTCGCCGAACTCTTGGTCTGGGACTCCTGGGTCTTTTCCGAAGAAGAACTGCCCGTATTGGAGTTCTCCGCCGGCGTTACCGGCTGCTCCACCGTCGTTGCCGGAACCTCGGTCTTTATAAGATCGGAATATCTTCCCTCGTATTCACCTACGGTGAGATCCTGGGGCTGACCGATCTGCTCCGGAGTCGGAACGATCGCAGCCGGAGTTGTGACTGCAGGAGTCGTTGCCGCCGGGGTTGTAACCGCCGGAGTAGTCACCGCAGGAGTCGTTGCCGCAGGAGTTGTTGCCGCCGGAGTAGTCGCTGCCGGGGTCGTTGTTGCCGGAGTTGCGGAGGCCGCAGGCTCCGCGGTATTTCCGCTGGTAGCCGAAGCAGTATTGCCGGAGGCGGCAGCCTTCTTCTTACCGGCGTTGTTTCCGCTCAGATCCGAAGGAGGGATCTCGTCTACGATCTTTTCCTCAGCCGTCTTCTTTTCAGCCTCGTTGCCGGAAGCCGCCTTCTTGTCCTTCTTTTTGGAATCTTTCTTTTTGGAGTCAGAGCTCTTTTCCTTATCCTCTTCGTTCTCTGCCTCGGGAGCGCCTTCCTGAACTTCAGAGGGCTTTTCAGCAACCTGAACCGGAGCGGAGGGCTCGGAAACCGTCGCCGGAGCCTCTTCGGGCTTCACGGAAGCTATCTTATTGGAATTCTCCAGCAGGGTCTTTACGGAGCCGGACATCTCGTCAAGCTCCTCCTCGCTGAGTTCATCTATATCTCCGTTGGTCTGGGCCACGACCTCTTTCATCGTGCCGTAGCGGCCTGCGCTGACGCCGAGAGACCTGGCTTTCTTTCTCTCTTCCAGAGTGGTAGCCACTGTGCAGACACTGACGCTTTCCTTAAGCTCCGATTCCGCAACGGACTGGACTTCGTTTTCTATATCCAGCGTACGCTTCTCGTCCCCGGAGGAAACGCCCACCAGCATGTAGTCGTCCCTGTCGCCCTTCAGATAATTGGCCTCGGAGAGCACCGCCGCGGTTTCCTGTATGGTCCTGCTGACGGAGGCGTTCTTTATTCCGGCTTTTTTAATGGCCTTGACGATATCCTGGGCGTCATCGTTGAGCGCCCGGACCCCGATGACCTTATTCTTACGGTTAAGGGAATATTCCAGAGACGGATTTACATCCAGGGACATATAGGAAAAGGCGATCAGATTCTGCCAGGAAAAGATCCCGCCGCTCACAAAAAGGACAAGCGCCGCGGCCGCCGCGGCCATTATCCTTATCACCTTTCCCGAAAGCTCCGGGCGGCTGACGGTGTCCTCGACCACGATAGTCTGACCGACTTCGCATCTTCTTTTCACCTTGACGACAGTCCCGTCCTCACGTAGCACGGCTGCCGTTCCGTTTTGAATTTCAAGTACAAGAGCCTTCATGTATTTTCAATAACCTCTTTTACATATCCGAAATATTCCGCAAGCATCGGAAAATCCCCGTAAAGGATCTCAACAGCGGCTATGATATACTTCCTGTGCCTTTCGATCACCTTCCGCCTGACCTTAGAGATCTGGCAGAGCTCCTTGATCGGAAGCGTGCCCGTATTATGCAGAAAATCCATAAGATTCTCATCGCTGAGCATGCCGGCTATTATCTCGGCGCAGCCCCGCTTCGTCTTCTCCGCTTTCGGCGAAACATCCGCAAGATCGTAAAATGAAAAACCGTACCGCGCGAGGATACCCTGCATGGCTTCGATCTCATCCCGCACTGAAACGCTGCCGGGAACAGACCCTTCCATCCCTGCCGCAGCGCTCATATATGAGATCTGAGCACTCTTCGACCGGACAGCCATCTGCGTCCATGCAGCTTCCTCATCATCCTCTACCTCTCCGTCCATGGAATAGGGCTCAACCGGTATCTCCCCGGCATGCCTGGACTCCGACCGAATAAAGTCTATAAGACGGCGGCGGATGACCTGGGCGGCAAAGCTTCGGAAATGTCCTTTATCCTGCGAATAGTTTTGAACCGCTTCATAGAACGCACTGAGCGCCACCGAATACTCATCATCACTCTCGGTGACAAACCTCCGTACCGTTCTTGAAGCACAGGCCAGTATGAAATTCCTGTGACTACCAATCAGCGCGTTAAGACGCGTTTCATCGGTCTTCGCTGCAACTACCTCAAAGGCAAGGTTGTCGTCTACCACGGCAGTTCCCCCACACTTAAAAAACCCATACATTTCAGTATACCTGCGCGGAACTTGATTTGTCAACGGGAACTCCCGTGGCAGACCTTTACTTATAACAGACCTTTGCCTCTGCGAATCCTCCGGCGTCTCCCAGATATTTCCCTTATCTCTCTTTCGTCTCTCTCTCTTTCGCCTGTAGCATTCGATATTATCTAATTCGCAGGGCCGGCGCCCGATTTTGGGGTCGATAATTTATTTTAGATTATTTTTCATAACGGGCTTCTATATGTTACAATTCAAGCCATGAACAGACGTTTTCAGATGCCCGCCCTGCTGGCGCTGTGCATTTCTTTCATTATCATATTTACCTGGCTCAGGGGCGATACCTCCTCCGGCCGTAAAGGCTCAGAGCGGGTAACTAAGGCTACTCTTGCCCCTCCGGGCCTCTCCGTCCCCTCCGGTTTTTACGATGAACCCTTCTATCTGACATTGACGCCTCCCGCCGGGGCAGAGATCCGCTATACCCTGGACGGATCCGAGCCCACAAAGGAGTCCGAGCTCTATAGGGGGGAGCTTCTGATCTATGACCGCTCTGCCGAACCGGACCGCTTCGCAAAGGAGACCGATATAATAAGCCGTATTGATAATGACCGCTACTATCCCCCCGAAGAGCCCCAGGACAAGGCCTTCATCTTACGGGCCAGGGCCTTTAAGCGGGATGAATTCAGCGAAACGACGGATGCCGTTTATTTCATCGGCTACAAAAACCGCCCCGTCTATAACGGACTTCCGGTGGTCTCGGTCATGACGGATCCGGACAATCTCTTTGACTCTCAGACCGGGATCATGGTCAGCGGAAAGAACGCCGATGACTATCTTTCGGAGCACGACCCGGAAAGCATAACCTGGGACGAGGACCTTACCTTCGGAAATTTCAACCAGCACGGACGGGAATGGGAGCGGGAGAGCGTTGTCACGCTGTTCGGTTCGGACCATTCCCTTACGGGAAGCGAACGCGCCGGCATCCGGATAAAGGGCGGAAAAAGCCGGGTCTATCCCCAGAAGAGCCTGAACCTCTTTTCCCGAAAGGACTATTCCGGCTCCAGGGTCTTCTCCTTTTCCTTTTTTGAGGGAGACAGCGCGGAGCATTCCGTCACCCTCTACGCAGGAGGAAACGATACCTATACAAAGATGAAGGACCGTCTCTTCGAAGACCTGACGGGGGAGCTTTCCTTTGAAACGGTGCGCTCCTATCCGGTCTTTGTTTTTCTGAACGGGGAATTCTGGGGCTTTTACCACTTAAGCGAGCACTTCGGCGAAGATTTTCTTTCCGATAAATACGGGATAGACGAAGAGAATATCGTCTTCGCCAAGAGCGCCACCAACGATAAGAGACTTCAGTATGACGCTGACAGGATGGACCGGATCGAAGAGGGAGCCACCTACGACGATCTTTTAAACATAGCCGAAAACCGGGATCTGTCCGACCCGGAGGAATACCGGCGTTTTCTGGAGCTTGTGGATATCGACTCCCTGACGGAATATTATGCCTCCCGTATCTATATTGAAAACACGAAGGACTGGCCCACCGGGAACACCGCCATCTGGCGTGTTATAGAGCCGACGGGGGAAAACGGCCCCGGGGACGGGAAATGGCGTTACCTTTCCTTTGATGTAAACACCGCCTCCATGACCGCCGCAAGCGAAAACGGTATAGCGCTGGCCCGGGAAAAAAGTCCGCTTTTTAACAATCTTATGAAGAACGCCGGATTCAGGAAAAAATTCAGGGAAGTGATGTACACTCTGGCCGGGGAGACCTTTGCGCCGGAAAGGGTACTTGAAAGGATAGACGCGCTCAGTGCCGTTTTTGCCGCCCCCTGTGACAAAACCCGGGAGAGGTTCTATAACGGCTATCCTCCGAAGGATTATGAAAAGGAAGTCGGGGTTTACCGGGATTTCTTTATAAACCGCCCGGAATATATCCTGCGCTACACTGACGAAGAATGTTTACCCTGACTTTTCCTCCTTCTTCCTGCGGAAGGGATTTGCGGTCTCGTTCTCCAGTCTGTCCGGTGTTTCCTTGAAAAAGAGGCGGTTCCAGAGGAAGAGAAGGAAGCCGCCAAGGAGGGCCTGGAACGGATAGGAAAGAAGCTCCTCCTCAGAGACCATAAAAGCCAGAAGTGTCATGGCACCGGCTGAGGGAAGGATGGGACTTGTCAGCAGCAGAAAGGCCGTCATTCCGAACACCGCGGGAGCAGCGGCAACAAAGAGCGGCAGCGGCAAAAGGCCGGATAAAAGCGCACGAAAGAGGACACCGATGAGCGCGCAGGAAAAGAAGCTGAGCACGGTCCTTACCGGTGTCTTGCGGTATTCACTCCTGTAACGTCTGCCTTCCGCAAAAGAGGCAAGAAGCGGAGGGGCGGCAAGGTAGAGCCGGCCGGTTTTCTGTATAAGAAAGCCGAGAAGCGTCACAGCTGTGAGCCTTACGAGCAGGTCGTAGGCATCCCACACCTTCGGCTTTTCCATAGGAGTCCGGCTCCCGCTTTCTTTTATTCCCGTTCTTTCCAATATAATACGTAAGAGTACCGTCAGGGCGGAGGTGACAAAAGCCGCAACGGGGTAAAGAAAGCCGTCAAGCCCGAGAAGCACCGGGAGGGCCGCAACGGAAAGCAGCGGCGTAAAGGCTGTTTTCGAAAAAAGCAGGATGAGCTCTCCGATAAGGAACGCAAAAGCCAGGGAAAGCGCGATCTCTGCGTAACACACGCGGACTATGCCCCAGCCGGCGAGGGCGGAGAGAGTCGTTAAAATCACCACCCTCTTCCCGTCACAGTTCCACGCTATATCCGAGGGAAGGAGGACACCGAGCGCCACGGCCGCAGCAGGAGGGAAAATAAACTCTCTGTGACCGGCAAGCTCCGCAATCCCCACAAAAAGAGTCAGGAGCGCAAGAGTGGATAAAATTGCAATGATGTGTTCACGTTTCACTTCAAAAACATTGTATCATATCTTCAAAGTTCTTCAATCACTGCTTTTCTCTTGCTTGAAACTAACACTTCATTGTGGTAGAGTGTTACAGGAGTAAAGAAATGTAAGGGCAGTTTGATAAAGAAAGGAAAACACATGAAAAAGAAATTTTTGGGGATACTTCTGTCAATGACCATGGTGGTATTAAGCGCCTGCGCGTACATGCCGGCGGCTACGGCTCCTGCCGCGAAGGATGCCGGGGAAACGGCTCAAGCGGAGAGCGACGTGGAGTATATCA
>JAILBQ010000012.1 GCA_024680815.1 Lachnospiraceae bacterium
ATGGCGGGATAGTGGTTCATCTGTCCCAGGCGCCTTGAAAGCATTATATGGCCGTCGAGGATTGACCTGGCGGTATCAGTTATAGGTTCGTTGAAATCATCGCCGTCCACCAGCACCGTATAGAGCCCCGTTATCGAACCCACTGCGCCGTTTCCCGCCCTCTCCAGAAGTCTGGGCATCTCGGCATAGACCGAAGGCGGATATCCCCGTGTTACCGGAGGTTCGCCGGAGGCAAGACCGATCTCCCGCTGGGCCATGGAAAAACGCGTCAGGGAGTCCATCATCAGAAGTACGTCCCTGCCCTGATCCCTGAAATATTCCGCCACGGCGGTTGCAGTCTTTGCCGCCTTGTTTCTGACCAGAGCCGGTTTATCGCTGGTTGCCACGACAACCACGCTGCGGGCCATCCCTTCAGGCCCCAGGTCGCGCTCAATAAACTCCCTCACCTCACGGCCGCGCTCACCGATAAGAGCGATAACATTGATGTCAGCCTTTGTATTTCTGGCAAACATCCCCATCAGCGTGCTTTTCCCTACCCCGGAGCCCGCGAATATCCCTATTCTCTGCCCCTTTCCCACGGTCATAAGCCCGTCCACGGCCTTGACCCCGAGGGGAAGCACATCACTTATAATCACCCTGTCCATCGGATCGGGCGGAGGCGATTCCACGCTGTATTCCAGCCCGCCCATAAGCTCGGAGCCGTCGGTGGGACGCCCAAGTCCGTCCAGAGTCTTTCCCAGAAGCTCGTCCCCCACCGTAACCGTCAGGGGGTGGCCCAGATTTATTACCATACAGCCGTTGCCGATACCTCCGGTTTCCTCATAGGGCATAAGAAGTGTCTTTGAATCCTTAAACCCCACAACCTCGGCGTGAATCGGAGCCTTTGTTTCATCCTCCGGAATAATCTGGCAAATATCGGCCAGCTTCGCGTCCGGTCCCAGAGACTCAATGGTGAGTCCCACAACATTGACCACCTTTCCCAGCTTTTTATAAAAGGTCATGTTATAAAGCTTTTGATACTTTGCCACAGAAGCGTTCATTTATTCCTCGTCCTTCGTGTAGGAAAGGAGTCTGATTTCTCTTTTAAGCCCCGCAAGCTGGGTTTCCAGGGAACAGTCGAAAATTCCGGATTCCGTTTCTATATAGCATTCATTGGCTTTTAAGGTGGCGTCGGAAATGATCTCCGCCGTATCAGCGCCGGAAACCCCCTCCAAAAGCTCTTTCTTCTGCATCGAAACAAAGCCGTAATCGCTTTCGCTAACGTGTATTATCATATTCCGCCCGCCGTCCACACTGCGCAGCGCGTCCTGCGCAAGAGCAAAAATTACGGCTTTCTGGTCGGAAAAATTCACATGGAAGATATGCTCGTAAATTCCGGTCAGGGTGTCCACCAGAACGGGCTCAAGCTCCTCCACCCTCTGCTCATATTCGGCATCAAGAGCGGCGGCCTTGTTATTAAGCTCCTCCTTCATGGCTTCAACTTCCTGCATCCCTGCGTCGAAACCGGCCTGACGGCCTTCCGCCATGGCCGCGTTTTTTATCCCCTCTGCCTGGGCGTTGGCATCCGCCACTATGGCCTCCGCCTGGGCGTTGGCGTTGGCTATTATTTCATCCGCGAGAGCCTGGGCATCGACAGACGGCTCCGTAGGAGGTGCTTCGTGGGCAATAGCTGAGGGCTCCGCCCCCTCTTCAGCCTCTTCCGGCAGAACCTCGATATGCTCCGCAAACAGCCCTTCCGAAAAACCGTCGGCGGAAGCGTTCCCGTCCCCGCCGACGTATTTTGACAACTCCTCAATACGCTTTTCCATAAGCGTATTGCTGTCTATGACAAGTTTTCCGTCTTCCTCGGAAACGGCAACAAATCTGCCTTTCAATACATTAGACAACGATCTCGTCTCCTCCGCCGCGGGAAATAACGATCTCCGCGGAATCCTCCAGCTTTCTGATAATATTCACGATCTTCTGTTGGGCCTCTTCCACGTCCTTCATTCGTACCGGCCCCATAAAGTCCATATCCTCCTTGATCATTGCAGCCAGACGCTTCGAGAGGTTGTTGAAGATAGCCGTCTTCACCTGATCGTTCGCGCCCTTTAAGGCCAGAGACAGATCGGAATTATCCACATCCCTGAGCACACGCTGGATGGCACGGTCGTCCAGAAGCAGAATATCCTCGAACACGAACATCTTCTTCCTGATCTCGTCCGCCAGCTCCGGATCGTCTATTTCCAGAGTTTCCATGATGTGCTTTTCCGTTCCGCGGTCCACGGTATTTAAGATTTCCACTATGGCATCGACACCGCCGACGATTGTATAATCCTGATTGACCAGGGAGGAAAGCTTGATTTCCAGAGCCTTTTCCACCTCCTTGATAATATCCGGGCTTGTCCGGTCCATGGTCGCTATACGTCTTGCCACATCCGCCTGCTTATCCGGCGGAAGCGCACCGATTAGCTGGGCTGCCTGGGAAGGCGCCAGATAGGACAGAATAAGGGCAATGGTCTGGGGATGCTCATCCTGAATAAAGTTTAAGAGCTGGGAAGCATCCGTCTTTCGGACAAATTCAAAGGGTTTGACCTGAAGCGAGGCGGTAAGGCGGGAAATAACGTCCACGGCCTTTTCCGCTCCGAGAGCCTGTTCCAGCAGCTCCTTCGCGTAGCCGATACCGCCTTCGGCGATATACTGCTGGGCGAGACACACCTGATAAAACTCGTTGATCACGTCTTCCTTTAAAGACGGGGTAATGGAACGGGTATTGGCAATCTCCAGCGTCAGGGATTCTATTTCCTCTTCCTTGAGGTGCTTGAAAATCTTTGAGGATTTTTCCGGCCCCAGCGCTATGAGCAGAATTGCTGCTTTTTCAAGTCCGGGAAGTGCTGCGGCCTCGCCGGTCGTTGTGACTCCGCCAAGAGTCATCGACCCTGCGGCCGACGGGGCCGGTGCGTTTTCAGCCATCAGAGCTTACCCCCATTCATCCTGGAGCCAGTTACGCAAAAGATTTGCCGCTGCCTCCGGATTTTCATCTACAAATTTCTCGATCATTATTCTGGCGTCGGATTTGGCGTCTACCTCGATATCTTCTATCATCTGAGCCTCCTGAGTGCTCTGCAGAAGATTATCCAGGGAATATTCCTCCTCGGTCTCCTCCTCCGCGCGCTCCTGACGCATGGAGCGGATAACGACAAAGGCCAGGAGTCCCAGGATCAGCACAATAAGCGCGATCATGAGTATCGTCTGCCAGGGAACCTTACCGGCCTGGCTTTCGATAAAGATCGGCTCGTCATAGGCCACGATGGAAATATTGCCGGCCGGGATCCCCGTTGCCATGGCGACAACGCTTATAACGTCATCATCCACCGTCCCCTTGATCCGCTCGGAATTTGCCGCCTTGTACTCTTCAAAGGTTATCCCGTCCAGAAGTCCCTGGGCCTTAAGATCATCCTCATTATAGATGATATAATGAATGGCCGTGATACCGATGGAGGAATTTTCATAGTCGATGGCTCCGCCGCCGCCGGTAGTCTTGGTGATGGTTTCGTTGGGCAGGAAATCCTCGCTCTGCTCATCGGTTGTGGTGGTGGAATTGGCGTTGTCCATATACATATATGTGTTTTCGCCGTTGGTGTCTGTCCCCGGCACCTGCCCTCCGCCGTTGGTGGCTGTCTGGGAATAGACATCCCTGTGCGACAAAACGCCCTGATCCTGATTTTCAGCAGGCGTATAGGTATGCTCGGTCTTTTCGATATCCGACCAGTTCAGCACCAGATTGGGCGCAACCTGCACATTATCGTAGATCTTGGCTCCCACAAGGGCATCTCTTATCTCACCCTTGATGAGCTGGTCATACTTCGCCTTATAGGAAAGACGGGTAGAAGCCGAGCCCGTGCCGCCCGCTCCCGCCGCGTTCGATTCTCCGGAAAAGAGCATACCGCCGGTCGTGTCCATTATGACCACGTTGGCCGTGCTGTCGTTTCCCACCGCCGTGGCAATGAAACGCGCCAGACCCGCTGCCACGTCGTCCGTCATCGCATCCTTGTCATTTACGGTTAACATAACACTGGCATAGGCCTCTTCCTTGGAAGAGAGAATCGTGCCGTCGTTGCTGGGCAGAGTCAGATTGACCGTGGCATGTGAAATGTTTTCCTGCTGCTCCAGATTTTTGGAAATGTATTCCTCAAGATAGAGCTGATAACGCTTTTCCTTATCGGATTCTGTAGTCGAAAAACCGCCCGAGAAAACATCATTAAGCTCCGGCCCCGTTGTGGGGATATTATTGGAGCCCAGAAGTATGGCGGCGTCGGAGTAGCGGCTCTGCTCCACCTCGACGGTGAGGCCGTCGGTGGAAATTTTATAGGGAATCGCCGCCTCGTCCAAAAGATCCCTTATCGTCCCTGTCTGTCCGGTGGATTCGCAGATAATAAGGGTAGTGTATTTGGGTATGGAAATAGCCCAGACAAAAACAGTGACCGCCACCACAACGGCAGCCGCCACCGAAATAATCAGTGTCTTCTGGCGCGTGGTGAATTTTCCCCACCATTCTCTGATTCGATCCAATATGGCGCGTATCCGTTCAGGCATGGGTCACTCCTTTAAAAAAATCTGTGGAAAACGATTGCTTCGTTTCGTAAAACCAAGCGCTTCGCTGCTTCGCAGCTCTCAGGCGTTGCCTTCCGCTGCTCATAGGGGACATTCGCCATATCGCTCGAACCTGCCGTGCAAGCACGGCGCTTCGGCGGCATGGCTCGCTGTTTTCCACTACATCTGCATCTGCATGATTTCCTTGTAGCCTTCAAGGAAGCGGTCGCGGAGGGCGACCGTATAGGTCAGGGCAATAGAGGCTTTCTGCTGGGCGATGGCCAGATCGTGGGTATTGTCGGTCAGCCCCAGGGCCAGCTTTATTTCCTCATTCTCCTGCCTCTGTAAAAGCTCGTTTGTTTCCTCGAGCTGGTTGACTGCGGACTTTAAAAACTGGCCGAAATCGGTATCCTCTCCCGGATCGGTATATTTTAAAGCCTCCGCCTTGATATCGTCCGCCGTCACATTAAACAGCTGGTTAATATGATTTACTTCCATAAGTCAGACTCCCGGCTAAAACGGCCTATCTCTGACCGACCTCCAGGCCGGTCTGGGCAATGTTCTTTGTAACGGTAAAGGCTGAAGCGTTAGCCTCGTATGCCCGGCTGGAATCGATCATGTTGGTCATCTCCGTCACGATATTGACATTGGGATAATGAACATAACCGTTCTCGTCGGCGTCAGGATGGGAGGGATCATAGGCCATGTTTCCCTCCGTCACGTTGTCCTCATAGACGCCTCCGACCTTGACTCCGAGCTTGTTTGTCCTGTTATACTTGCTCTGGTTGGAAGCAAGATAGGCGGAAAAAGAAGGGCCCGGATCATTTTTTTCCATAAAAGTCACGACCTTGCGCTTATAGGGGGTTCCGTCGTCCGTCCGGGTGGTGTTGGCATTTGCCACGTTTTCCGCGATAACGTCCATGCGGAAACGCTCTGCCGTAAGACCGGACGCGTTGATTCCAAAGCTGTCAAATACTCCCATAACTATCCTCCGTTAAGATGTCATCACTGCCTGCAGGTTTCTGAACTCGGCCGACATACTCTGTGTCAGCCCGTTGTAGAGAAGGTTGTTTGCCGCGATGCTGGCGCTCTCGGTATCGATATCCACGTTGTTGCCGTCCAGCCGGTAGGAAAAAGCCTCCGCGTCGGTAAACACCCTGCCGTTAAGTCTGGAAAGACGCACATTGGATACCTTGTCGTCCAGCGTCCTGTACCTGGAATGCTTCAGGGCCTCCTCCAGCTCGGCCGCGAAAGAAACGTCCTGCCGCTTGTAACCGGGTGTGTTGATGTTTGCAATGTTGTTGGAATACATCTTATTTCTGAGATATGATGCATCCGCGGCCCGATCCAGTACGTTAATGTAATCATAAACGCCCGTGTTGATCATAAAATCCTCCGTACTCAGTTTTGATTTTTCAGATTTTCCACCTCATCGTAAACATGGTCATTAAGTACTTTAATATAGGTGCCCCGCATCCCGGAGGAACGGGACTCGATAATCCCGGCGCTTTCAAACTTCCTCAGCGCGTTAACAATAACGGAACGGGTTATTCCGACTTTTTCCGCAATTCTTGACGCAATGAGAATCCCCTCATTCCCGTCAAGCTCATCAAAAATCTGGAAAATCGCCTGCTTTTCCGAATGGGACAGCGTGGAAAACGCAGCCGCTATCTCCTGATCCTTGCGCTGCTCCTCGCTGGCCTCCTCCTTAAGGCTCCTGAGCATCTCCAGCCCGACCACGGTGGAGCCGTATTCGCACAGAATAATGTCCTCTATGGAATACTCCTCACCCTCACGATAAACAAACAGGGTACCCACCCGTTCTCCTGTTATGACGGTGGGAACGATCAGGGCGTGAAATTTCTTCGCTGTTTCCCTTGAAAAGCCCAGGGTCTCCAGATTCACATTTTCCTTGGTGGAAAGCACTGCCTCCAGCCGCTCTCCCAGCTCCCCGGTCAGGAAGGTTCCGACCTCCTCGTCAAGCAGCGCTCCGGTGCGGTCCTGTACCGCTTTACCCAGCACCTTCCCCTTTCTGCTTATCACCAGAACGTCCGAACGGGTAGTTTCCCGCATGATCCTGCATATGTCGTTGAAAGCCACCTTGCTTTTATTATTATGAAACAGGAATTTCCCGATTTTTCTGGTCTTGTCCAAAAGGTCGATGCTGCTCACAAAATAGCTCCTGTAAGGGAATATCCCGAAAAGGGAGCCGAACTATCGTCAGACTCCCTTCAAAATCACTTTCCCTTTTCCGTATTGAATTGTATCTTCATATACAACCAACCGTTCCGTGACAATTATACCATCTCTATTCTTTTTTATCAACCACAGTTTTGCACTCCTCATTAGTGCATACCAGTTTCTTTCCTTTCTCCACCATGAGCGAGGAGCATTTCGGACATTTCTCCTTTGAAGGGCGCTGCCAGCTCATATATTCGCAATCCGGGAAATTCATGCAGCCATAATAGCGCCTGCCCTTCCGCGTGGTTTTCATTACCAGCTCTCCCCCGCATTTAGGACAGTCCACACCGATCTTTTCATAGTAAGGTTTCGTGTTTCTGCATTCCGGAAAACCCGGACAGGCTAAAAACTTCCCATGGGGACCGTATTTCACAACCATGTTGCGCCCGCAGGCGTCACAGACGACATCCGACTCCTCGTCTCTTATCTCAACCTGCTCAATCTCTTTCTCAGCCTGATCGACCGCCTCTTTAAGATCGGGATAAAAATTTCTGATGATCGTCTTCCATTTAACCGAACCTTCCTCCACCCCGTCCAGCAGACGCTCAAAATTGGCTGTAAAATTCACATCCACAATGCTCGGAAACGCATCCTTCAAAATACTGTTGACCGCGCTTCCCAGCTCCGTGACATAAATATTCTTTGCCTCCTTCACGATATAGCGGCGTGCAAGGATCGTGGTAATAGTCGGCGCGTAGGTACTGGGTCTGCCTATACCCAGCTCCTCCAGCGTCCGGACGAGGGACGCTTCGGTATAATGGGACGGAGGCTGCGTAAAGTGCTGCTTTTCCTCCAGAGATTTTAAATCAAGCGTGCTGTCCGTGGAAATTGAGGACAGCATCACGTTTCCGGAAACCTCTTCCTCCTCCTTGGGCCTGTAAACCGTCAGAAAACCGTCAAAGGAAAGGCGGGAGGCGGAAACAGAAAAGACGTAGGTGTCATCCGCGATGATCCGCACATTGGAGGTGTCATACAAAGCTGCACTCATCTGACTTGCCGCGAACCTCCTCCAGATCAGCTCATAGAGCCTGAACTGATCTCTGGTCAGGCTCCCTTTCACCACCGCCGGAGTACGTTCTATGTCTGTCGGCCGTATGGCCTCGTGGGCATCCTGAATCTTGCGCCCCTCCTTTTTTTCCTGGTGTGAAAGAGCCAGATATTTTGAGCCGTAATGCTTTTCAATATAGGCGGCGGCGCCTGCCTGAGCCTCTTCCGAAATTCTTGTGGAATCGGTTCTCAGATAGGAAATGAGGCCCACCGTACCTTCGCCCTTAACGTCCACACCCTCATAGAGCTGCTGGGCCAGACGCATTGTCTTCTGGGTGGAAAAATTCAGAACGGAGCTTGCCTCCTGCTGAAGGGTACTCGTGGTAAACGGAAGCGGCGCTTTTCTTGTCCTCTCGCCGCGCTTTACATCCGCCACACGGTATGACGCCTTCTCACAGGCTTTTTTGATTTTCAGAGCTTCCTCGCGGGTGTTAACCGTAAGCTTACTGTCCTTTGTCCCGTAAAAGGAAGCCACCAGAGGCTTTTTTTCGCCCTTGACGGCAAAAGACGCCTCAAACGTCCAGTATTCCTCCGGAATAAAGGCATTGATCTCATCCTCCCTGTCGCAGATGATGCGAAGCGCCACGGACTGGACCCTGCCGGCGGAAAGCCCGCGCTTGACCTTGGCCCAGAGCAGCGGGGAAATCCCGTAGCCCACCATGCGATCCAGCACCCGTCGGGCCTGCTGGGCATCCACAAGGTTCATATCTATGTCCCGGGGCGACTTTATGGCCGCCTTAACCGCATTTTTTGTGATTTCATTGAAGGTTATGCGCTCCACCTTTTTCCCGGTGTCTTCCGATTCCAGATTCAGAGCGGCTTTTAAATGCCAGGAAATCGCTTCACCCTCGCGGTCAGGGTCGGTTGCCAGATAAATATGATCCGCTTTCTTTACTTCCTTGCGGAGAGCCGCAAGAAGATCACCTTTTCCGCGAATCGTGATATATTTCGGTTCAAAATCGTTTTCAATATCGATTCCCATCTGACTTTTGGGAAGATCGCGCACATGTCCCATGGACGATGCGACGGAATAATTCTTTCCCAAAAACTTTTTTATGGTCTTCTCCTTGGTGGGAGCCTCCACTATCACCAGACTGTTTGTCATTAATCCTTCCTATCCTTATTCCTTTTACAGAGTCGCCTCCGCATTGACGAAGCAAAAGTTTACACCAAATCATTTTTCATTTCAACCCCTTAAAAACGCAGGCGGATGAAAAAGCCCGCGGGAAAAAGCTCCGCGCGGTTTAAGGTGACAAACATTGCTTTAAAGTATTATAATTAGTCTTTGAGTAATCAGGGAGATCATTATAAGGAGAGATATCCATGAAAAACACTCTGGCGACAGCCCTGTTTGTTTTGCTGCTGTCTCCGGTTCTGTTCGGTTGCACATATACGGAACAGGCCGGTTCCGTCCCATCCCGGCCGGAAATGTCCGAACCTGCAGTTTCTTCCGGGGAAGAAACCCGGACTGAATCCGGAAACGGGGCCGGGGAAGATCGTGCTTCCGAAGAAGAGGAAAACCCGTATCATCTTAAGCTTTCCGTAACCGACGAAGGATATGATATTTTTCAGCCTGTTTCCGGCCTCGGTCAGGATTACCGCTACGGCCCCTCTATTCTCTTAAGGGACGACGGAAGCATTGACGCTTTCTTCTCCGCTCCCGGAGACGGAAACCGTGAATACGACTGGGTCACCTGGCAGCATTCCGACGACGGCGGAACAACCTGGAGCGATGAGAAGGTTGTTCTGTGTCCCACGCCCAATTCCCTGGATGCCCTCTCCGTCTGCGATCCGGATGTCTTCTATTATGAAGGATACTATTACATCGGCTACACCTCCACAATAGACAACACGCACAACGGCTTCTGCAACAGCGTCTTCATTGCCCGCTCCGCAAATCCCGACGGCCCCTATGAAAAATGGAACGGTTCCGGCTGGGGCGGTCAACCCATGCCGCTTATATACTATGACGGAATCGGTCTGGGCTGGGGCATCGGGGAGCCCGGCTTTGTTATTGTCGATGATACACTGTACATCTACACCACAAAATCCACCTACTCCAAGGATCTGACCATGCTTCGCTCCACCGAAGTACGGACGGCGGATATCACAAAAGAGGACTGGCCGGAGCACCTTGATTACTGCGGCTATGCTTTCATTGTTTCGGAGGACGGTTCAGACGGCACGGAAGACTATTCATATTTTGACTTTGATTCCTGGGACGTCGCCTATGTGGAAGAAAGCGGCCTCTTCGTTTCCGTATGCGCTAACCGCCGCTTCACCTCACGGAGCACGATCCTCTATTTTGAATCCACCGACGGCATCAGTTTCAAACGGGTTTCGGAGCTTAACACCAACGTATTCTGCGGCTGTCATAACTGCGGAATAATGGGTGACGCCCTGGGGCACATCAAACCGGGCGCTCCTGCCCTGATAGGTTATGCATATGCAGGAATCAATAATCCCGAATGGGGAATATGGGCCACGCGGTTTGCTCCTCTTTCGATAACAACAGTGAAAGACATTGACCGGAGCGAAGACGGGAAAGAAAACATAAAATCAACGATTACCTACAGAAAAAATCCGGGCCCGCTCCGTCAGATAAGTGTGGGTGCAGATCCTCTGTCCTCACGCAGAGCCACCGGCAGCGGCGAATACAACATCGATTACTACTGGCTTGACAACGGTCACGGAATGCACGGCATCAATGCCTCCGAAATCCGGATTTCAGACTATGACGATACCGTCATCTCCGTTAACGGCGGAGAGATCATGCCTCTTTCCCCGGGGATCACTTCGCCCACCGTAGAATACGAAGGCTTCAGCCGGCAGATCACCTTCTGTGTGGTGGATAATTCCGAAGAGCTTTACGGAAACGACGCGGGAAAAATCGATAAATTCATTCCTGTTGCTTCAAAATATAACGTATCCGCTTCCCAGCCCTATGCCGTGGCAATCCGGCCCATGGCAAGGCTTAAAAACGGCAATCTTTGTGAATTCGGAAACGCGGAGCTTGTTAAGTACGGTGTAACGTTTACTCCGGAGGACGAAACCATCTGCCTTGTGGGAGCGGACGGTATCATTTCCCCCGTTTCTGTGGGAGAAACAACGGTAAAAATCGAAAGCTCCTCAGGAGAAAGCTACGAGGTCTCTGTTGCGGTATCGGACTGAAAAAAGCCCGGGGCACACCGGCTCCCGGACCCGTAAACCATGCGCCGGATGGGACTTGAACCCACACGCCTTGCGACACAGGAACCTAAATCCTGCTCGTCTGCCAGTTCCGACACCGGCGCGAACGTCATTTGAGCTTTTGACGCTTGTATCTTATCAGAAAAACGGAAAAATTCAAGACTTTATTGATTAAATACGAAACCGGGAGGGCTGTCCATGAA
>JAILBQ010000018.1 GCA_024680815.1 Lachnospiraceae bacterium
CTCAGATGTACTCAATACACTATCACGTGACCTTACTGACCGCTTTGGTAAAGGATTCAGCAGAAGCAATGTGTTCTATATACGTAAGCTTTATCTGACATATGAAAAAGTTCAGACACTGTCTGAACTTTTGAGCTGGAGCCATTATATTGAACTTTTGAAGATAGAAGATCCTTTAGAGCGTTCATTTTACGAAAAAGAATGTGTTTCCTCACGTTGGGGAGTCAGAGAGTTGAAAAGGCAGATGAAAAGTATGCTCTTTCAGCGTATCGCTTTAAGCAAAGACAAGGACGAAGTATTGAAGCTGGCAAAGGAAGGTCAGGTGATAGAAAAGCCGGAAGATATCTTAAAAGAACCATATGTTTTTGAATTTACCGGACTGCCGCAGCTTCCGGTTTACGATGAAGGAGATTTGGAGGAGGCGTTGGTAAATAATCTGAGTCAGTTCTTCCTTGAGCTTGGCAAAGGATTCACTTATGTCGGAAGACAACAGAAGATGGTGATAGGCGGCAGAACATATAAAGTTGATCTTGTATTCTATCACCGTATTTTGAAGTGCTTCGTACTTATAGATCTAAAACGTGGTGAGGTTCAGCATGAAGATATAGGGCAGATGAACTTTTATCTGAACTATTATCGAGAAGAGATGAATTCAGAGGGCGATATAGATCCGATAGGGATTGTTTTAGGGGCATATCAGGATAAATTGATTATGCAATATGCTCTTCAGGGAATCTCAAATCAGGTTTTTGTCAGCAGATATCAGTTGTACTTGCCGGATAGGGAACAACTGGAAGCAGAATTTAGGAGATTTATGGAAAAAGAAGATACAACGGAATAAATATTATCAATGCAGTAAAGAGGCGGTTTTCAGACCACAAGGTTTGGGAGCCGCTTTTTATTGGAAAAATAAGGGAAGGAGGTATTGGAGCTCATGATTCAGGAAGAAAGCACACAAAGGACGGTAGCTTTGATGATCCGGACAACAAAGCTTACCGAGATCGTCTTGAAGAAAGCGATGATCATGTATTTGAAACATCAGAATAACAAACCCGAGACTCATGGACGGATATCGGTGCGAAGGCTTCTGGGAAAGGATCAGGGAGCAAATACCATGGAAATCAATAATGTGAACATCCGGGCTTTTAACAGAGTGGCATCCAAATACAACATAGATTATGCGATCCAGAAGGATAAGTCGCAGGATCCGCCGAAATACATCGTTTTTTTTAAGGGCAGGGATGCAGACGTGATATCACGGGCGTTCAGGGATTTCTGTGATCTAAATGAGAAGCAGAAAAACAGAGTTTCCCTGAGAGAAAAGTTAAAGAAATTCATGGAAACCAGAATCGAAAAACCGGAGAGGGAGCGCAAAAAGGAAAGAGATCGGGAGGAAAGCCTATGAGGGGGGTAGAGAACATAAGCGTAAGCACTTGGATCATAGGTATTCTGATCATTGCTCTGGCAATATTCCAGAAGACACAAAAGAAAAAGAAGTTCCGGCACGGCACGGAATACGGCTCCGCACGCTGGGGCACAAAGAAAGATATAGCGCCTTTCATCAATCCTGATTTCAGGCAGAATATCATTCTTACCCAGACAGAGAGCCTTACGATGGAAGGCAGGCCAAAGATCCCGAAAAACGCCAGAAACAAGAACGTGATCGTGATCGGTGGAAGCGGGAGCGGAAAGACCCGCTTCTATGTAAAGCCCCAGTTGATGCAGATGCACAGTTCATACGTGGTCACAGATCCGAAGGGGCAGATCCTTGTCGAGTGCGGAAAGATGCTGCAAAAGGGAATACCGAAGATGGACCCGGACGGAAACACAGTTAAGGAGGATAACGGTAAAACAGTATACGTGCCCTATGAGATCAAGGTGTTTAATACCATCAACTTCGACCGGTCAATGCATTACAACCCATTTAGATATATAAACAGTGAAAAGGATATCCTGAAGTTGGTCAATACGCTTATGGAGAATACCAAAGAAGAAGGAGCACAGGGAGGGGATCCGTTTTGGAATAAGGCAGAGAGATTATTGTATACCGCGTATATCGGATACATCTGGTACGAAGCACCTGAGAATGAGCAGAACTTTTCAACTCTTATAACAATGATTGATTTAAGTGAAACCCGTGAGGAGGATGAAGAGTACGAAAATGTGGTTGATCTGTTGTTCCCGGAGCTCAGCGATATCGAAAGGAGCAAGTCTGGCCCCGCAGGATACTAGGATGGATTTCGCTGTCTTTCCGGCCGCTAATTTATACTTTCGATACTGCCTTACAGCGAAGTGCTGTGGGTTCTCCTCTTCAAGCTCCTTGAACAACAGATCAACCACATTTTCGT